>NZ_JBHYMS010000061.1:0-44152 GCF_042743185.1 Inquilinus sp. NPDC058860
CGAACCCCCTCCCCCTACCCCCCTCCCGCAAGGGGAGGGGGGACAAGAAAGGGCGCAGCAAGCCGGATTTACGCCTGCCTGATTCTCCTGCTCACCCTCCTCGCCCCGCAGGCAGCGCTGGCGCATGCGTCGCTGGTGCAGGCCGAGCCGGCGGAGAATGCGGTGCTGGGAACGGCGCCGGACCGCTTCCGCCTGGGCTTCAACGAGCCGGTGTCGCCCCTGGTGCTGCGGCTGGTCCGCCCGGACGGGACGGCCGTGACGCTGACCGACGTCCGGCTCGAGGATGCGACGCTCGTGATCGCGGCGCCGCCCGGCCTCGGAAATGGCACCCATGTGCTGAGCTGGCGGGTGGTGTCGGAGGATGGGCACCCGGTCGGCGGCTCCGTCGTGTTCTCGATCGGCGCGCCCGGCGCGGCGCCGCCCCAGGCGGCCGACACCGCGGACCGGCCGGTGCAGGCCGCGATCTGGCTGGTGCGGATCGCCCTCTATGCCGCGCTGTTCCTCGGCGTCGGCGCGGTGGCGTTCCAGGCCCTGGTCGCGCCCCTGCCGCGCGGCGCCGCCCGCACCGCCGCCATGCTGATGCTGCTGGGGCTGGCGGCGGCGCCGCTGTCGGTCGGGCTGCAGGGGCTGGACGCGCTGGAGATGCCGCTGGCGGGGCTGGCCCGCCGCATCGCCTGGGCCGCCGGCTGCAGCACCAGCTACGGCGCCACCGCCGCCCTGGCGGCCCTGGCCATGGCGCTCGGCCTCGCGGCGCTGGCGCTGCGGCGTGGCCCGTTCTCGGCGGCGACCGCGCTGCTGGCCCTGGCCGCGACCGGGACGGCGCTGGCCGCCAGCGGCCATGCCGGCGCCGCCGCACCGCAGGCCCTGACCCGGCCGGCCGTGTTCCTGCACGCCGTCGGCATCGCGGTCTGGGCCGGGGCGCTGCTGCCGCTGGGGCTGCATCTGCGCGCCGGCGGGCCGGACGCCGCGGCGGCGCTGCGCCGCTTCTCCGCCCTGATCCCCTTCGCCGTCCTGCCGCTGGCGGCGGCGGGCATCCTGCTGGCCGTGGTCCAGCTCGGCCATGTCTCCGCCCTGTGGACCACCGCCTATGGCTGCGTCTTCCTGGTCAAGCTGGCGCTGCTGGCGGTGCTGTTCGGCCTGGCGGCGCTGAACCGCTGGCGCCTGACCGCCCCGGCCGAGGCCGGCGACGGGCGGGCTGCCCGGCACCTGGCCCGCTCGGTTGCGGTCGAGACGGCGCTGGTGCTGGCGATCTTCGCCGCGGCCGCGACCTGGCGCTTCACCCCGCCGCCGCGCGCCCTGGCGGAGGCCGAGGCCCGGCCGGCCGCGATCCACATCCACACCGCCCCGGCGATGGCCGACCTGACCGTCACCCCCGGCCGGGCGGGGCCCGTGACGGCCTCGATCGTGGTGATGACCGGCGATTTCGGGCCGCTGGACGCCAAGGAGGTGACGCTGGTGCTGTCCAACCCGAGCGCCGGAATCGAGCCGATCCGGCGCAAGGCGGCCAGGGCCGGCGACGGCAGCTGGCGGGTCGACGGGCTGATCATCCCGGTGCCGGGCCGCTGGACCGCGCGGATCGACGTGCTGATCTCGGATTTCGAGATCGCCAAGCTTGAGGACGCGATCGACATCCGGCCCTAGAGGCCATTCGGAAATGCTACTGGCGTGGCCGCCTAGCGGCGGTTTCTCCGCTTCCGGTGCTCACGCACCAATGTGCGCTGCGCTCCGGTTCTCGAAACCACCGCTATTCGACTCACGCCAGCGCATTTCCAAACGGCCTCTTAAGCCGGTCCGATCAGCCGCATCAGCCAGATGCCGAGAGCCAGCCAGGGGCCGAAGGCGATGGCCGTGTGCCGCGACAGCTGCCCGCGGGTGGAGACGAGCACGGCCGCCAGCGCCGCGCCGGCGCCGACCAGGACCACCCAGGGCAGCGCCTGCCAGCCGAGCCAGGCGCCGCCGGCCGCCAGCAGCTTGGCGTCGCCGAGGCCGAGCCCGTCGCGGCCGCGCAGCCGGCGATAGGCAAGGGCGAGGCCGGCGAAGAGGAGATAGCCGACGGCCGCCCCGACCGCCCGGTCCGGCAGCGGCGGCCCGCCCGGCTCGAACAGCGCCGCCAGGAGGCCGGCCAGGGCCAGCGGCAGGGTCAGCATGTCCGGCAGGAGCCCGGTGCGGCGGTCGATGGCGCCGAGCAGCAGCAGCCCCCAGCCGAGCAGGCAGGTGCCGGGCATCGATGCGGCATCGCCGGCCAGCGCCGCGAGCGCGATGCCGATCGCCGCCAGCTCGATCATCGTATGCGTGGGGTCGATCCTTCCCCCGCACATGCGGCAGCGGCCGCGCAGGGCGACCCAGCTGAGCACCGGCACCAGGTCGCGCAGCGCCAGCGGCTGCCGGCAATGGTCGCAGCGCGACCGGCCGACCAGCAGGCCGCGGACGTCGTCCGGCAGGCGGTGCGCCGCGGCGGCGAGGAAGCTGCCGATAATCGGCGAGACGGCGACGAGCCCGATCTGGGTCGCGGTCACGTCACAGCGGGCGCGGCCGCCCGCCCGTCGTCCGCGGCCGCAGCGCCTCCATGCGCGAGCGCAGCTCCTCCGCGATGGCCTGGGCGTCGGCGGCGTTGCGGATCACCCGCGGGGTGATGAAGACGACCAGCTCGGTCCGGTCGCGGCTGTTGCTGGTGGAGGAGAACAGGTTGCCGAGCAGCGGGATGTCCTGCAGCACCGGCACGCCGCCGCGGCCGTTCTGCTGGTTCTCCTGGATCAGCCCGCCCAGCACCACGGTCTGGCCGTTGGCGACCGAGACGATCGAGCCGATGCGGCGGGTCGAGATCGTCGGCGCCAGCGCGTCGGCCGTGGTGGAGGCGGCGTCCGCGACGATGCTCGAGACCTCCTGCTGCACGTCCATGCTGACGTCGCTGTTGGAGTTGATCCGCGGCGTCACCTTCAGGATCACGCCGGTGTCCTTGTATTCGATGTTGCTGATCACCGGAGAATTGGCGTCGTCGGTCGACTGGCTCTGCTGCGTCCGCACCGGCACCTGGTTGCCGACCTGCAGCCGCGCGGTCTGGTTGTTCAGCACCGACAGGGTCGGGGCCGAGACCACCTTGACGTTGGTGATCGACGACAGCGCGTTGAGCACGACCCGCGAGCCGGCGCCGGAGATCACCACGTTCAGGCCGCTGCCCACGGTCGGCTGCGGCGCGACCGTCGCCCCGCTCGCCGGGGTGCCGGTGGTGAAGCCGCCGGAGAAGTTGCCGGATTCGAGATAATACTGGACGCCGTATTGCAGCCGGTCGTTCAGCGTCACCTCGGCGATCGTCGCCTCGATCACCACCTGCAGCGGGCTGGCGTCGATCGCCCGCAGCGCCGATTCGATCAGCCGGAACGCCGCCGGCCGGGCGCGGATCAGGAGCGCGTTCTTGTCCCGGTCCGGCACCACTCGCACCTCGCCCAGCTTGTCGAGCCTGAACACCGCCGCCTTGCCGGCCTGGGCGCCGGCGAGGCCGAGGATCGAGGCGTCGCCTTCCTTCTGCTGGGCGTTGAAGTCGATCGGCGCGAATTGCGACGCGCTGCCCGTGCCCTGCTGCCCCGGCGTGGTCTGGCCGGTGTTGCCCTGGGCGCCGGTGCCGGCGGCGTTGGCCTGGTCGGTGCCGCTGCTGCTGCTGGTGGTCAGGCCGAGCCCGCGGGCGACGTCCGAGCCGAGCTCGTCGTCGAAGGGCGAGGCGCCGGCCTCGTCGACCTTGCCGAAGGCCTGGCCCAGCACCCGCGCCATGTTCGCCGCGGTGCCGTTCTGCACCATGTAGACATAGACCCGCTCCTCGTCGGAATCGCCCTGGTCGAGTCGCCGGATCCAGCGCCCGGCCTCGTTCAGCTTGTCGACGCGGGAGGACACCACCAGCACGGCGTTGAGCCGCTCCACCGGCATGAAGGTGATCAGGCCCTTCAGCGGGCCGCGATCCGGCGCGCCGCCGAACACGGCGCTGAGCTCCTTGATCACCGCCTCGGGCTGGGCCTGCTGCAGCGGGAAGACCCCCGACGACATGCCGCGCAGCCAATCGACGTCGAAGGACTGGACGGTGGCCCCCAGCGCCGCCCGGTCGGCGCTGGTGCCGGAGATCAGCACCAGGTTGCGGGTCGGATCGACCCGCACCAGCTCCGGATTGGTGGCCGGGGCGATCAGCGGGCCGATGGTCTCGGCCGAGACGTTGCGCAGCGGGATGATGGTGATGCCGTAGCCGGCCGGCAGCGGCTTCGGGTCGCTGCCGAGCTGCAGCACGGTGCGGCCGGACACCGCCTCGCCCAGCGGCACGATGCGGTAGCCGGCCCGGCCGTCCTGCACCAGCGCGGCGCCGGTGGCGCGCAGCACCGTCTCCAGCATCGCGATCAGGTCGTCGGGCTTGATCGGCCCCTGGGTCGACAGCGTCACCGTGCCGGTGACCCGCGGGTCGATGGTGTAGGGCTGGTGCAGCAGGTCGCCCAGCACCGCCTGCACCACCTGGGCCAGGTCGGCGTTGTTGAAGTTGACCTGATAGCCGCCGGGCTGCGCCTGGATCGGCGCGCCCATCGGCGCCGGCTCGCCCGGCACCGCGTCGATGCCGGGATAGACCTGGGCCTGGCGCACCGGCTGGGTGCGGCCGGTCGAGGAGACGACATTCGAGCGCGAGCGGGCGTCGGCCGGCGCCGCCAGGGACCGGTTGGCCAGGTCGTCGAACATCGAGGGCTGCTGGTCCGGCTGCTGCTGGCCGCAGGACACCAGCGCGAGCAGCAGCGGAACCCCAAGGATTCTGAAGGAAAACGCCCTGAAAGCCACTGAAGCCATCCCCCGCTGCAACGCCGAGCCATAACCGACCGGCCCCGGCTCCACAAGAGCCAAGAGCAATCGGCCTCGATTCGAGCCGAAATTGTTGCATTCGTGTTAAGTTTTATTGAAATCGGGATACCAACCCCTTGATAAGACAAAAACATTTCGTTTGACCGCAGTCCCAGCACGGCCGAGATTGCCGCTCGCCCGCCACCCGGCGATGATGGGATGCGCGGCGGGCCGCGTTGGGGGGACCGGCACCGGAAGGGCAATGTGAAACCGCTCCTGGATATTCTCGTCGAGCTCGGGAAGCTGGGCCCTGAGGACCGGGCGCGGGTGTCGCGCCTGCAGGAGAATTCGGGCGACGCCGTGCCGGCGCTGCTGTCGAAGCTGGGGCTGGTATCCGGCCGCGACCAGGCGCTGGCCCTGTCGCTGCAGCACGGCGTGCCGCTGGTCGGCCGCGACGCGTTCCCGCCGGCGCCGCTGTTCGACGGCCGGCTGTCGCCCCGCTTCCTGCGCGAGAGCCGGGTGCTGCCGCTGGCCGAGGCCGAGGGCGGGGTGGTCCTGGCCATGGCCGACCCCGGCGACGCCTATGCCCGCCAGGCGGTGGAGCTGGCGACGCGCCGGCCGGTCCGCCCCTGCGTCGCCGCCACCGAGGACCTGGACGACGCCTTCGCCCGCTACTTCGACAGCGGCCGCAGCGCGGTCGAGCGGATCGTCGACGACATCGGCGGCGACACCGAGGAGGCGGCGGGCGACCCGGACGTGCAGCATCTGCGCGACCTGGCGCAGGAGGCGCCGGTCATCCGCCTGGTCAACCAGATCTTCAGCGACGCGATCCGGATGCACGCCTCGGACATCCATGTCGAGTGCTACCGCGACGAGGTGAAGGTCCGCTACCGCATCCACGGCCTGCTGCGCGAGATGAAGGCGCCGCCGGTCAGGCTGGCCCCGGCCCTGATCAGCCGGATCAAGATCCTGTCCAAGCTGGACATCGCCGAACGCCGGCTGCCGCAGGACGGGCGCGCCCGCTTCACCGTCGGCGGCCGCAGCATGGACATGCGCGTCGCCACCGTGCCGACCCTGCATGGCGAGAACGTCGTCATCCGCCTCCTGGACACCGCGGGCATGGACATCGAGCTGTCCGCGATCGGCTTCGCGCCGGAGGTCGAGGCGCTGCTGATGAAGCAGCTGGCCCGGCCGCACGGCATCCTGCTGGTCACCGGCCCGACCGGCAGCGGCAAGACCACGACCCTCTACGGCGCGCTGCGCATCCTCAACCAGCCGAGCCGCAAGATCCTGACCGTCGAGGACCCGGTCGAATACCAGATCAAGGGCGTCAACCAGATCAACGTCCGCCCCCAGATCGGCCTCGACTTCGCCCGGGTGCTGCGGTCCTGCATGCGGCACGACCCGGACGTGATCATGGTCGGCGAGATCCGCGACGGCGAGACCGCGAACATCGCCGTGCACGCGGCCCTGACCGGCCATCTGGTGCTGTCGACGCTGCACACCAACAGCGCCACCGGGTCGATCAACCGGCTGCTCGACATGCATGTCGACGGCTATCTGCTGACCTCGACCATCGCCGGGGTGATCGGCCAGCGCCTGGTGCGGCGGCTGTGTCCGGAATGCCGCCGCCCGGTCGAGACCCCGGCGGGGCTGGTGGAGCGCGCCGCCGCCGTCCGGCCGCTGGCCGCGGGGACGCCGCAGCTGTACGAGGCGGTCGGCTGCCCGGCCTGCGACGACCTGGGCTACACCAGCCGGATCGGCATCTTCGAGTATTTCGTGCCGGACGACGAGATCCGCGACCTGCTGCGCGACCGCATCTCCACCGCCGCCCTGACCCAGGCGGCGCGGCGGGCTGGCATGGTCACGATGTACGAGGACGGGCTGCACAAATGCCTGGCCGGGCTGACCACGCTGGACGAGGTCCACCGCGTCACCGAGGAGTGGTGAGGCGATGCCGGTCTTCGCATACAAGGCGATCGACGGCAGCGGCGCGGTGGTCGAGGGCCGGGCCGAGGCGGCGGACGAGGCCAGCCTGACGGCGAAGCTCGAGGCCACCGGCATCCTGCCGCTGAGCATGGCGCCGGTGCGGGCCCAGGCCGGCCGCAGCGGCGGCGCCGCGGTCGGCACACTGGGCCGCCGGCGAGGGCCGAAGCCCGGCGAGATCACGCAGATGACGCGCGAGCTGGCGATCCTGGTGGCCGCCGGCCAGCCGCTGGAGCAGGCGCTGGTGACGCTGTCGCAAGGCACCGGCGCAGTGGCGGGCATGGCCGCCCAGGTGCTGGCGCGGGTGCGGGCCGGGGCCAGCCTGAGCACGGCGCTGGAGGAGCAGGGGCCGGTGTTCCCGCGGCTCTACGTCAACATGGTCCGCGCCGGCGAGAGCTCCGGCACGCTGGACGTGGTGCTGGAGCGGCTGGCCGAGCTGCGCGAGCGCGGCGAGAAGACCCGCGAGATGGTGGTCTCGGCCATGCTGTACCCGGCCATCCTGATCGTCGTCTCGCTGGCCTCGGTGTTCCTGCTGCTGACCTTCGTGGTGCCGCAGTTCGAGACCATCTTCAAGGATGCCGGGGCGGCGCTGCCGACGCCCACCGCCATCGTCATCGCCATCGGCCGCTTCTGCCAGGACTATGGCTGGATGGTCGGGCTCGGCACCGTCGCCGCAGTGATCGCCGTCCGCCGCGTCCTGACCTTGCCCGGGCCGCGCCTGGCCTGGGACCGCGCAATGCTGCGCCTGCCGCTGATCGGCCCGCTGGTGCGCACCCTGGCGACCGCCCGCTTCTGCCGCACCCTGTCGACCCTGGTCGGCAACGGCGTCGACCTGCCGTCGGCCATCGCCCTGTCGCGCGACGTGGTCTCGAACACCGCGGTCGGCGCCGCGATGGAGACTGTCATCACCGGCGTGCGACAAGGGCGGGGGCTGGCCGACCCGCTGGCCGAGATCGGCCTGTTCCCGCCGCTGGCCGTGCAGATGCTGCGGGTCGGCGAGGAGACGGGGCGGATCGACATGACCTCGGCGCATATCGCCGAGGCCTATGAGCGCAAGCTGGAGGCCGCGATCAAGCGGCTGGTCACGCTGGTCGAGCCGGCCCTGATCATCGTCCTCGGCCTGGCGGTGGGCGGCATCGTCATGTCGATCCTGCTGGCCGTCATCAGCATCAACGACCTCGCTTTCTGAGAGACCATGCCCGAGATTCCGAACCACACGCCCGCCGCCATCCGCCGCAGCCGCCAGGCCGGCTTCACCCTGATCGAGCTCCTGGTCGTGCTCGTCATCCTCGGCCTCCTGGCCGGGCTGGTGGGGCCGCGGGTGCTGGCCTATCTCGGCGGTGCCCGGGCGGATTCGGCGCGGCTGCAGATCGAGAACTTCAAATCCGCCCTCGACCTCTACGCCATCGATGTCGGCGGCTATCCGACCACCGCCCAGGGGCTGAAGGCGCTGATGGCCAACCCCGGCGGGGTGCGCGGCTGGAACGGCCCCTATCTGCGCAGCAGCGCGCTGCCGGAGGACCCGTGGGGCAGCGCCTACAACTACCGGGCGCCGGGGCAGCACGGGGCCTTCGACCTGTACTCCCTGGGCGCCGACAAGCGGGAGGGCGGCAGCGGCGATGACGCCGACATCACCAGCTGGTGATCGGGCCGGGATCCGGACCGACCGCGGCTTCACCCTGCTGGAGCTGCTGGTGGTCCTGGTCATCCTCGGTGTCGTGGCGGCGCTGGTGCCGCCGATGCTGGCGCGCGGGTCGGCCCAGGCCCAGCTGAAGCGCACCGTGGCGACGCTGGCGTCGGAGCTGCGCCAGGCCCGCAGCGACGCCATCCTGCGCGACGGGCCGCAGGGCGTGGTGATCGACCCCGTCGGCCGCAGCTTCGGCCCGGTGGCGGCGCCGCTGCGCCACCGCATCGCCGACGGCATCGCGGTCGACGTCAGCAGCGCCGGGATCGCCGCCGACCGCGACGGCCGCCCCGGCATCCGCTTCCTGCCGGACGGCCGGTCGACCGGCGGCACCATCCGCCTGGCCGGCCAGGGCCGCGCCTACCGGGTCGAGGTCAACTGGCTGACCGGCCGGGTGCGCATCGCGGAGGCCGGCGATGAAACATGAGCGCGGCTTCACCCTGATCGAGGTGGTGGTCGCCCTGACCGTGCTGGGGCTGATCCTGACCGTGATCTTCCGGATCTTCGGCACCGGGCTGACCGGCCTGGCCCGCGCCGACGGGCTGCAGCGCGCCGCCATCGTCGCCGAAGGGCTGGCGGCGCAGCTGGATACGATGCCGACGCCGCTGCGGATGGGCGGCACCCTGTCCGGCGAGACCGATGACGGCTATCGCTGGCGGATCGTCGCCGACGGCTGGGACGAGGCGCCGCGCCAGACCGTGACGCTGGGCAGCCGCCAGGCGCGGCTGGCCCGGCTGCGCATCGCCGTCGAGGCCGCCGGGACGGGCCCGCGCTTCGAGATGACCACCCTGGCGCTGGTGGCCGTGCAATGAGCGCCCACGACCAGCGCGGCTTCACCCTGCTCGAGACCATCATCGCCATGGTGGTGCTGGCGCTGATCATGGTGCTGCTGACCGGCGGGCTGCGCTTCGTCACCGCCGGCTGGGACCGCGGCGCCCGGGCGGCCGAGGCGTCGGAGACGATCGCCCTGGTGCAGTCGACGCTGCGGCGCGAGGCGGCGGCGGCCCGGCGCCTGACCTGGCAGGCCCCGCCCGGCACCAAGCCCACCGTGGCGTTCCGCGGCGAGGCCGACCGGGTCGGGCTGGTCGTGGCCGATCCGGGTTTCCCGAGCGAGCCCGGCCTGGCCATCGCCCTCTTCTACGTCGATGTGCAGCCCGGCCAGTCGACCCTGCGCTATTCCCGCGCCCGCTTCGACCCGCGGCTCGACGGCTTCGCCGAGGCCAAGCCGACCGACGACCTGGTCCTGAGCCGCGGACCGGTCGCATACCGCTTCGACTATTTCGGCACCGTGCCCGGCGAGCCGCGGCCGCGCTGGGTCTCGCCCTGGCCGGACCGGGAGGCGCCGCCGCGGCTGGTCCGCCTGCGCAGCCGCGACGCCGAGGGGCTGGCGGTGTGGCCCGACATCGTGGTGCCGCTGCCGGTCGATCTCGAGCCCGCCTGCGTCCGCACCCTCACGGCGACCAACGGCCCCGCCCCCGACGCGGAGGCCGGGCAGCAGCAGGGCGAGCAACAGCAGGCCGGACAGCAGCAACAGCAACCCCCGCCCCAGCCGCCGGAGGGCACGCAGGCCGCGGCCGACTCCTCCGGCGGCCCTCCCGCCGCCCCGCCCGCCGCGGGCGCGGACGATTTCTGCAGCCTGTCGGTGCAGCGCGATGCCAAGCCCGGCTGACCCCGCCGCGCCCCGCGGCCCGCGCCACGGCGAGCGCGGCATCGCCCTCGTCATCGTGCTGTGGACGCTGGTGATGCTGGCGATGCTGACCATCGGCTTCAGCCTGAGCAGCCGGACCGAGGCCCGGGTCGCCGCCAACGGCGCCGAGGAGATCCGGCTGCGGGCGCTGCTGCGCGGCGGGGTCGAGCTGGCGGTGCTGGGGCTGGGCACGGCCGACGACAACCGCGGCTGGCGCGCCGACGGCACCCCCTACCCCGCCGAGATCGGCGACGACCGGATCGTGGTGCGCATCCGCGACGAGGCCGGCCGGGTCGACCTGAACCGGGCCGATGAGGAGACGTTGACGCGGCTGATCGCGGTGGTGCTGGGCACGCCGGACGCGGCGCCGCGGCTGACCCAGGCGATCCTGCGCCGGCGCGGCGGCGCCCAGGCCGCCCCCGGCCAGCCGGCCGGCGCGGACGCGAACGGCCGGAACGGCAACCGGCCCCCGCCGGCCGCCCGCGCCGCCCCGGCCACGGATCCGGACGATCCGTCCGAGCCGGCGCGCCCGTTCCAGTCGGCCGAGGAGCTGCGCACCGTCCCCGGCGTCAGCCGGACCCTGGCCGACACGCTGATGCCGCTGGTCACCGTGCTGTCGCCCGCCGGCACGATCAATCCGTTCTCCGCCGACCCGCTGGTGCTGCAGGCCTTGCCCGGCGTCACCCGCGCCCAGGCCGAGGCGGTGGTGCGGGCCCGGCAGCAGCGGCCGGCGCCGACGCCGGAGCGGCTGGCCGCGCTGCTGCCGCAGGATGTCGGCCAGCGGCTGCGCGCCGCGCCCGGGCCGGTCTACAGCATCAGCGTCGAGGCCGCGACGGCCCGCGGCGCGCGCGGACGGGTCGAGGCGGTGATCTGGGTCGCCGCCGACGCCGATAGCTTCTATCGTATCCTGGACTGGCGGGAGGCCGGCTTCGGCCGGCGCGTGGGGGAGGACCCGGCATGATCGCCGGCATGGTCCGCCGAGCGGCGGTGTTTCTGCGCTGGTGGGGGCGCGAGCTGGCCGGGCTGGTGCCCGACCGCTGGCTGTTCCGCCCGGCCCTGCGGCGGCGCCGGCTGATCCTGCTGTGGCGCGAGGACGGCGCCCGGCTGATCGAGGCCCGCGGCCGCCGGGCGCTGCGCGAGGTGCCGCTGGGCCATGTCCCGGCCGGCGGCCCGCAGCGGCGCGGCGCCGAGGTGGTGCTGCGCTTCCCGGCCGAGGCCGGGCTGCGCCGCCGCATCGTGCTGCCGCGCGAGGCCGAGGCGGCGCTGGGCCGGGTGCTGCGCTTCGAGATCGACCGGCTGACCCCCTGGCCCCCCGGCACCGTCGCCTTCGGCGCCCGGCGCCTGCCGCCGACCGGCGATGCCGCCACCATCGCGGTCGAGCTGACGGCGATGCCGCGGGAGCAGGTGGACGCGGCGGTGCAGGCGGCCCGCGCCGCCGGCTGGACCCCGGACGTGGTCGACCTGGCCGGCGAGGACCCGCTGGCGCCGCCGGGCCCGGACCTGCGCCTCGACATCGATGCCGAGCGCCGCCGGGCGCTGCGGCGCCTGGCCTGGATCGGCGGGCTCGGCCTCGGCGCCCCGGCGGCGATCGCGGCGGCCTGGCTGATCTGGACCGTCGCGGCGCATTGGGCCGTGGTGTCGGACCTGCGCGACCAGGTGGCGACGGCCCGCGCCGCGACCGCGCCGGCCAGCGCCCTGCAGGCGGAGATCCGGGCGCTGGAGGAGGCGGGCTCCTACCTCGGCACCCAGCGCCGCGCCACGCCCTATGTCTCGACCCTGATCGAGACCGTCAGCCGGACCCTGCCCGACGGTGCCTGGCTGACCGAGCTGTCGCTGGACCAGGGCACCCTGCGGCTGGGCGGCTTCGCCGACGATGCCGCCGGGCTGATCCCGGTGCTGTCGGCGCTGCCGCAGGTCCAGTCCGCCGCCTTCGCCGCGCCCAGCGTGCGCGACCCGCAGCGCGGCCAGGACCGCTTCGCCATCGGCGCCGTGCTGGTCCCGGGGGCGCAGCCATGACCATCGACCTCAGCCCTGCGGCCCGCCGCCTGATCGCCGTCGGCCTGCTGCTGCTGGTGCTGGTCGGCATCGGCGCCGGCTTCGCCGCCGGGGCGGTCGCCATCCGCGACGCCGACGACACCGCCGCCGGGCTGCGGCAGGAGCTGGCGCTGCTGGCCCGGCTGTCGCTGACCCGCGACCGGCTGGAGGAGCGCAAGGCCGCCCTGGTCGCGGCGGCGGGCGGCGAGACCCCGGCGCTGCAGGGCGCCAGCCCGGCGATCGCCGGCGCGTCGCTGCAGCAGCTGGTCTCCGGCGTCGTCGCCGCCCAGGGCGGCCGGGTCGACAGCATGACGGTGCTGCCGGCGGTGGAGGACCCCGGCGGCTACAGCCGGGTCGGGCTGCGCGCCAGCTTCGGGGCCCGGATCGAGGCGCTGCGCGCCATTCTGCAGGCCTTCGAGGCCGGGGCGCCGCCGCTGTTCATCCCCGCCTTCACCATCCGCACCGAATCGACCGAGGGCGAGGAGGACCCGGAGCTGACGGTCTCGGTCGACGTCTATGGCGTGATGCGCCGGCCGGAGGGCAGCTGACATGGCGTGGCATCCCCTGACCCGGCTCCTGGTCGTGCTCGGTCCCCTCGCCATCGGCGTGTCGTATCTGCTGGAGCCGGACGACCCGGCCGCGGTGCCGGCCGTCGTGCGCTCCGGCAACGCCCAGGCGGCGCTGCCGCCGGAGGCGCCGGCCGCCGGGCCGCCGCCGGCCCTGCTGGCGCCGGAGCTGTCGGAGCTGACCGCGACGGTGGAGCGGCCGCTGTTCAACCCGAGCCGTCGCGGCCCGCAGCCCCCGCCGCCGGAAGCGGAGGCGCCGCCGCCCCCGCCGCCCGCCGCCGAGCCGCCGCCCGCGGTCACGGTGCAGGGCGTGATCCTGGCCGGCGACCAGGGCGTGGCGCTGCTGCGCCGCGACGACACCGGCGAGATCCTGACCGCCCGGCCGGGCGACGACCTGTCCGGCTGGCATGTCGACCGGATCGACCCCGGCTCGGTGACGCTGACCGGCCCCGACGGCGCGGTCGAGCTGCCGCTGTTCCCGCCCCCGCCGCCCTGATGCGCCGGCCGGCCTGTCTCACGCCGCTGCTGGCGGCGCTGCTGCTGCTGTGCCTGGTGCCGGGGCTGTGCGCCCAGGGGCTGGCCCCCCAGGAGCTGGGAGACGGCTGGATCATGCCGCCCGGCGACCCTGTCGGCAGCGTGATCCCGAGCCGCCCCGACGCCCCGGCCGCGGCAGAGCCGGCCCCCGCCGTCCAGCCCTCCGTCCAAGGCCGCGCCGGCCCGGGGCAGATCCGCCGCCTGATCGTCAGCCGGCTGCGGCTGGCCGATGCGCGGCTGCGGCCGCAGGTGCTGCGCCAGGCCCGCTGCCTGGCCTATGCCGTGTATTTCGAGGCCCAGGGCGAGACCCGGCTGGGCCAGCTGGCGGTGGCGCAGGTGGTGCTGAACCGGCTGCGCAGCCCGGCCTATCCCAAGACCATCTGCCGCGTGATCGCCGACCGCGGCCAGTTCCCCTGGACCACCGGCGACCTGACCATCCGCGACGCGGCCCGGTTCCGCATCGCCTGGTCGGTGGCGCTGCACATGATGGCCGGCATCTTCACCGACCCGACCCGCGGCGCTACCCATTTCTATGCGCCCGCCCGGGTCGGCGCCCCGGCCTGGGCCACGCCCGAGGCCTATATCGTCACCATCGGCGGCCACCGCTTCTTCCGGCCCTGATTGGCAGGATCTGCCCGGTCGCTGTCATCCGCGCCAATGGTCCGGCCCGCCCGGTTTGGGCAGAGTGCCGCCCGCGTCACACGGAGACCGACCATGAGCAACGCCGTCACCGCCGTTCCCGCCGCCCCCGCCGCCGAGGCGCTGGCCCATTTCCGCGTCCGGCTGGCCTTCGAGACCGACTGCGCCGACGTGCACGAGGCCCTGGCCTCCGGCGCCCCCGGCTTCGTGCTGGCCGAGGCGCGCGGGCCGAAGGCCTACGCCGCCGGCCACGTCCCCGGCGCGATCAACCTGCCGCACCGGACGATCACCGCCGAGCGCATGGCCGAATGGCCGCAGGACACGCTGTTCGTGGTCTATTGCGCCGGGCCGCACTGCAACGGCGCCGACCGCGCCGCGATCCGGCTGGCCGAGCTGGGCCGGCCGGTGAAGATCATGATCGGCGGCATCACCGGCTGGCTGGACGAGGGGTTTGAGTTGGAGCGGTCGTGATCGAGGGAACTCTCGACACATTTTTACACGGTCATGCCCGGGCTCGACCCGGGCATCCAGGACTCTCGATGCCGCACCGGGCGGCCCCTGGATCGCCGGGTCAAGCCCGGCGATGACAGGTGGGGCGACGGTCCCTCTTCAACCGTCCCGGCTCTCGGCGCCCGGCCCTTGGAACGGCCGGCCCCACCCTGTATGGTCGGGCCGACACCGCCGCGCCCGAGGCCCGATGAAGACGCAGCCCGAATTCCCGAACCTCTTCATCCTCGACCACCCGCTGATCCAGCACAAGCTGTCGCACATGCGGGACAAGGGGCGGTCGACCAACGGGTTCCGGCGCCTGCTGCGCGAGATCTCGCTGCTGATGGGCTACGAGATCACCCGCGACCTGCCGCTGACCACCGAGCGGATCGAGACGCCGCTCGAGGCCATGGACGCGCCGGTGCTGCTGGGCAAGAAGGTGGCGCTGGTGTCGATCCTGCGCGCCGGCCTGGGCATGACCGAGGGTCTGATCGAGCTGATCCCCTCCGCCCGCCAGGGGCACATCGGCCTGTACCGCGACCACGACACCAAGATGCCGGTCGAATACCTGGTGAAGCTGCCGGAGGCGCAGGGCCGCATCTTCATCGCGGTCGACCCGATGCTGGCCACCGGCAACTCCGCCGTCCACGCCGTCGACGTGCTGAACCGCCACGGCGTGCCGGACGAGATGATCCGCTTCATGGCGCTGGTGGCGGTGCCGGAGGGCGTGCGAACGCTGCACGCCAAGCACCCCGACGTGCGCATCTACACCGCGGCGCTGGACCGCTGCCTGGACCACAACGCCTATATCCTCCCAGGCCTCGGCGACGCCGGGGACCGCATGTTCGGCACGAAGTGAATGAAATGACCGACCAGCCCAAGCAGCTTCTGCACCTCGTCCTCGGCGGCGACCTCAAGGACACCCAGAGCGTCGAATTCGCCGACCTGTCCAAGGTCGACATCGTCGGCGTGTTCCCGAACTACGCCGAGGCCTATGCCGCCTGGCGGGCCAAGGCGGCGGCGACGGTGGACGACGCCCAGAAGCGTTATTTCGTGGTGCATCTGCACCGGCTGCTGGACCCGTCGACCGACACCAGCCGCAAGGGCTGAGGCCGTCCGATACTGCTACTGGCGCGGCCGTCTGATGGCGGACTCGAAGCTTCCGGTGCTCACGGACTCAAACGTCCGCTGCGCGCCGGTTCTCGAAACCACCACCAGCCGACTCACGCCAGCGCAGTCTCAAACGGCCTCTGACGCCAGATATTAGGCAGCAGCGGCGGCGCTGGCCTGCAACTGGTCGCGCACCGCCCGCAGCGCTTCCTTGAGCTTGCCCGCCGTCTCCGCCGTCAGGCCGGAGGCGCAGCCGATGCCTTCGGACACCGTCGCCACCTCGACCCGCATCGCCCGGCCGGCCGGGGTCAGGTGGATGTGCACCACCCGCTCGTCGTCGCGGCTGCGGCGGCGCTCGACCAGCCCCGCGGATTCGAGCCGCTTCAGGAGCGGAGTCAGCGTGCCGGAATCGAGGAACAGCCGGTCGCCGATCGCCTTCACGGCCAGTCCGTCCCGCTCCCACAGCACCAGCATCGCCAGATACTGCGGATAGGTCAGGCCGATCCGGTCCAAGAGCGGCTTGTACACGCGGTTGAAGGCATGCGCCGTCGAATAGACGGCGAAACAGACCTGGTCGGACAGGCGGTACGGGGCTTCCAGGGTGTCGGGCATCGCGGGTCTCCCCGGCCGGATGGGAACAAGGCAATCCGACCGGATAGCCCAAGCAATTGAATTGCGCACCATTCAATTTTGCATGGCCGCCCCAGCGGCCACCTCATAGCGAGCGATTCAATTGTGCACTATCTAATTTCTCGCAAGCGGCGTCGTGCCGCTCCCCAGCAAGCGAGACCGATCATGAGCATCCTCTACCGCACCAAGGCCACCGCGACCGGCG
This sequence comes from Inquilinus sp. NPDC058860, assembly GCF_042743185.1. NCBI lineage: Bacteria > Pseudomonadati > Pseudomonadota > Alphaproteobacteria > Rhodospirillales > Rhodospirillaceae > Inquilinus > Inquilinus sp. NPDC058860. The sequence goes on from NZ_JBHYMS010000061.1 coordinate 16,368, forward strand.
GCCGCGACGGCCGCGCCGCCAGCGAGGACGGCAGGCTGTCCGTCGCCCTGACCACGCCGAAGGAGCTGGGTGGCCAGGGCGGCGACGCCACCAACCCTGAGCAGCTGTTCGCCGCCGGCTATTCCGCCTGCTTCCTGAGCGCGCTGAAATACGTCGCCGCCCAGGCCAAGGTGAGGATCGCGCCGGAGAGCACGGTGACCGCCGATGTCGGGGTCGGCCCGCGCGACGACGGCCAGGGCTTCGGCCTGGATGTCGGCCTGACCATCGCCCTGCCGGGCGTGGAGCGCGCCGTCGCCGAGGACCTGGTGGCCCGCGCCCATGTGGTCTGCCCCTACTCGCACGCCACAAGCGGCAACCTGAACGTCCGCCTGACCGTCGCCTGATCTCGGTCGAAAGCCCGCCCGTGGCATTGCGCCGCGGGCGGGCTTTCCGTTACCAGGGACGGATGACCGTCGCCCTGATCGTCCCGTCACTCGACCGCCTGCCCGGATTTGCCGACGCGCTGCGCCGCGGCTGGTCGCCGGACACGGTGCGCAAGGAGGCGGCGGCGCGGGAGCAGCTGGAGCGGATCGCGCAGGACCCGGCCGGCTTCGTCGCCGGCCTGGACGACCCCGAGGCGCGCGGCGGGCCGATCAAGATGCCGGACGGCAGCACCGTGCCGCGACTGCCCGGCTTCCACCGCTGGCTGTGGGACGGGGAATTCTGCGGCAGCTTCGGCTTCCGCTGGCAGCCCGGCACCGCCGCCCTGCCGCTGCATGTGCTGGGCCATATCGGCTACAGCGTCGTGCCCTGGAAGCAGGGCCGCGGCTACGCCACGCGCGGCCTGGCGCTGCTGCTGCCCGAGGCGCGGTCGCGGGGCCTGCCGCATGTCGATCTGACCGCCGATCCCGACAACCTCGCCTCGCAGCGCGTGATCCTGGCCAATGGCGGCCGGCTGGTCGAACGCTTCCGCAAGGCGGAGGCCTATGGCGGCACCGAATCGCTGCGCTTCCGCATCGACCTCTGACCGCGCCGGCCTTCCGGTGAGGGCCCGTTTGCCGTAGACCGGGCGCATCTCGTCCGGCGATTCGGAAAGGAACCGGCATGGCGGTTCGCGGCGACAGACCTTCCCCGATTCTGCCCTCCGCCCTGCTGGTGCGGCCGGTGCTGGGCCTCGCGCTCGGCGCCAGCACCCTGCCGCTGCTGCATGCCGGGGTGTTCCCGGCGATGCTGCCGGCGCTGCAGGTGCAGGCCGGCGCGATCGGGCTGGTGACGGCCGAGTCGCTGCTGGCGCTGCTGCCGTTCCTCGGCTGGGCCGCGCTCGCCCGGCGCGGCGGCGAGCGCCCGCCGATCATCGCCGGCGGCGTGCTGGTGGCCCTGGCGCTGGCCGGCTTCCTGGCCGTGCTGCGCCAGCCGCTGGCGCCCGAGGATTCGATCGTGATCCCCGGCCTGCTGTGGATCGTCGCGGTGGTCGGCGCCGCCGGGCTGGTGGTCGGCAACCATCTGCATCTGATCCGGCTGGGCGGCGGGTCGGGCGGCCGCATCACCGTGATCGCGGTCGCCGCGGCGACGCTGTTCGGGCCGATCCTGGGCAACGCCGTCGCCCTGGTGCTGCAGCCGGCCGCCGGATCGCTGGCGATCCCGCTGGGGCCGTATCTGTTCTGGGCAGCGATGGCGGCGGCCCTGGCCTTCATCACCTGGCGCAGCCCGACCGCCGCGGCGCCCGCGGCCTCCACCCGCGCCGCACCGGCGGCTGTCGCGGCGGCGGCGCTGGGGCTGGTCCTGCTGCTGACGCCGATCGTCTGGCTGAACGCCGTCCGCCTGCCCCTGCTGATCCACGCTGCCACGGTCGCCGGCGGGTCGATCCCCGACCTGCTGAGCCAGGTCTCGCTGATCGGCTACCTCGCCGTCGCCGTGGTGCTGCTGGCGGCGGCGCTGCATCCGGGGATCGGCCTGCCGGTCGCCGGCCCGCTGGCCGCGGCCGTCGTCGTGTGGGCCCTCGCCGGGCTGAGCATCGAGGTGCCGGTATCGCTGGCCTGGGGCGTCAGCAGCGACCCGGCCTATGCCCTGGCGATGCTGGCCGGATTCGCCGCCATCCTGGGGCGCGGCGCCGGGCCGCTGCGGGTCGGCGTGGCCTGGACCGCGCTGCAGGTGGCGGCCGTGCTGGGCAACCGCGGCGGCCAGGTCTGGTGGCAGTACAACCAGCTCGCCGTCACCGAGGGCATGCAATGGACCGGCATCGCCCTGGCGGTGCTGGGCGCGCTGGCCCTGGCGGGCGTCATCCTGGCCCGCCGCACCCGATGAAAAAAGCCTCCGGAGCGAGGCCCCGGAGGCTTCGAGTGTAGATCGGGCCGGAGGAACGCCAGCCAGGGACCGGCCCGATCGTCGACGGATCGACGGCTTTCACGATGGCGTCGGCTAGGTCGTCCAGCCCGCCCGATCCGTGATCTCGTGAACGACTGCCGTCGCGTCAGAAGCGATTGCAAATCATTCGCAATCTCAAGATAGAGCTTTGCCGGCCGAATGCAAGCGGGAAACGGCATGGGCGGCAAGAAGCCGGCCGCGGCACGAGGCCACGGCCGGCTGAACGAACCCGGAGCTTCAGTCGAAGCGCAGCGGGATGTTGATGGTGATGCCCGGCGACGGCGCGACATAGACCGGGGGCGGTGGCTCGACATAGACCGGCCGCGGGCGCCGCACATAGTAGGCCGGCCGGTCGTCATAGACGATCACCCGGTCGCGGTGCGGCCGGTAGTAGCGCGGCCCGTCGTGCCAATGCCGGTGGCGGTGGTGGCGGCGCCAGCGGTCGTCGTCATCGTCGTCGTCATCGTCCGCGACCGCCGTCGCCGGCTGCAGCAGCAGGGTCGGGACGGCGGCGGTGAGGGCGAGCAACGCCAGGAGTGACAGGCGCGCCAGGGGCTGCTGCATGCCGGGCCTCAGTCGAAGCGCAGCGGGATGTTGACCGAGATGCCCGGGGTCGGCGCCACGTAGACGGGCGGCGGCGGCGCGTAGTAGGCCGGCGGCCGTTCGACATAGACCGGCGGGCGCTCGTAATAGACCGGCGGGCGCTCATAGTAGACCCGCGGACGCTCGTAGTAGTACCGCGGGCGCGGCTGCACCACCACCACGTCCGGACGCCGGTCGTAGTAGTAGCCGTGGTCGCGCCAGGGCGGGCCCCAGCGATGCTTCCAGCTGTCGGCGAGAGCCGGGGTCGACACCGCCAGCGTGACCGCGGCGGCGGCCAAGGCACCGGCCAGAATGCGGCGAGTCGAGATCATACGGTCCTGTCCTTCTGCTGCCGGGCGGCCCGTCGGGCCGGACCCACCAACGCACGACCGACATAACGTCCGGCCGACGGCTTCGATCCGGCCACAATCAAGGTATTTTCGTGGCATTGCCCGGAACAGGCGGCGGCTCCCAGCCGAAGACGCTGCGGCCGCCATACTCGTGCGACCGGTGCCGTTCGGCCGCGATGTGCTCGGGCAGGGTCGGGCCGGTGGCCTGGCGCTCGACCCGCCGGGCCTGGTCGTCCAGGCGGCGGATCGCGTCCAGCCGCTCGTCATTGCCCAGCTTCGCCTGGGCGACGGCGGATTTCAGCACGGCGATGGTCTGGTCGTAGACCAGGGTCGGCACCGGATAGGGGTGCCGGTCCTTGCCGCCATGGGCCAGCGAGAAGCGGCCGGGATCGGCGAAGCGGCAGGGCGCGCCGTGCACCACCTCCGCCACCATGGCCAGCGAATGCACGGTGCGGGCGCCGACGCCCGGCACCAGCAGCAGCTCGGCGAAATCCTCCGGCGCCCGATCCGCCGCCGCGGCCAGGGCGCCGTGCAGCCGGCGCAGGATCACGTCCCTGGGCCGGACGTCGTGATGCGCCGGCATCACCAGATGCGGCAGCGACGGCTGCTCCGGCGGCGCGACCCGGCCCTCGATCGCCGCGACCTCGCCGACCAGCCGGTCGGGGCCGAGGTCGCGCAGCAGGTCCAGCTGCCGGTTCCGCGAGGCCGCGGCCCGCCGGTCGGTCAGGTTGACGATCACGCCCCGGCCGGGGCCCTCGATCGCCGTGTGCGGCGCCTCGACGAAGCTCTTCAGATCCTCGGAGCACCAGTGGTAGCGGCGGGCCAGGCGGCTGTCGCCGTTCATGCCCTGCTGCACCACCACCCAGCGCCCGTCATCGGCGACGATGAAGCCGTGCAGATAGAGGTCGAAGCCATCCTGCACCGCGGCGCTGTCGACCTTGGCGACCAGCCGGCTGGCCTTGGCCAGCGCCGCGCCGTCGAAGCCGACGCGCTGGCCGATGTCGACAAGCTCCGCCGGGGTCTGGCGCGAATGGGCGCCGCGGCCGCCGCAGACATGCAGGCCGAGCTCGCCCGCCATCGGCTGCAGGCCGCGCTTCAGCGCGCCGATCACGCTAGTGGTGATGCCGGAGGAATGCCAGTCCATGCCCATCACGGCGCCGAAGGACTGGAACCAGAAGGGGTGGGCCAAGCGGCGCAGGAACTCGTCGCGGCCGTAATGGTGGATGATAGCCTCGGCGATCACCGCGCCCAGCCGGGCCATGCGCCGGCCGAGCCAGGCGGGCACCCGGCCGTGATGCAGGGGCAGATCGGCGCTGCCGGCCCGTTTCGCCACGGATCCTCCGGAACAAAGGCGGAACGATCCTAGCGCAGGACCAAGGGATTTGCCACATCGACGGCGAGGCTGATCGGCCGGCGCTTAGTAGCCACCTCCGCGGCCCATGCCGCCCTCATTGCCGCCGGAGCTGGAGCCGCCTGTGCTGGTCGCGGACGGCATCCGGTTGGGGCCGTGGCACTCGCCGGCGGCGAGGCCCAGGAGCAGAACGACGAGAAGACCAATGCGAAGGCTGGGCCGGAGACGAGACGAAGCCGGAGGAGCATGCGCCATGACAGCGACTCCCATTCGGTCGGAAACCGGAGTTTGGATGGCTGACTGTTCGCCTGACCGAGGCGTAAGGTTACGCTGGCGCGGGCCGCCAAGTGAGCGAATTGCGGAGCCGGACCCCGCTGACCTGCAGGCTGCTGTTCCACAGGGCGGTCAGCGGGGCCAGGGAGTCGACGATGCGGAGGTCGACGCCGTGCCGGGCCAGCTCGCCGTCGAGCCCGGCCAAGGTGACGCGGCCGAGCGGGAGAACCGGCGCCTCGGATACCCACATCCCGGCATCCTCGAGGCTGCGGAAGGTCGCGGCCGGCAGCTCGTAGCGATGGATCACGGCCGAACGCAGCCGGTCGATCCAGGCGGTCTCGACGAAGGCGACGGCGCGGGGCTCGCCGGGTCCCAGCCAGCGCGTCCGATCCGCCACCGAGCTTCGCGGCGTCGCCCAGGCTAGGATTCGGGGACAGTCCCGCGGGAACAAGTACAGCATCTGATGGGCGTCATCGATCGCCCAGACCAGCGGGCCATTCAACCATTCCCGGCCGGCAGGGCGGTTCGACGGCACACGCACCGGGCGCGGCTCGAACCGATCGATCGTCGGATCGTCGCTGAAATGGAACAGCCGCACGATCGCCCCCCGCCGGAGACCTACGCCGCCGCCGCCCGCGCCTTGCCGATCAGGGCCAGGATCTCGCCGGCGGCCTGCGGGATGTTGGTGCCGGGGCCGTAGACGGCGCTGACGCCGGCGGCCAGCAGCTTTTCGTAGTCCTGCGGCGGGATGACGCCGCCGCACACCACCAGGATGTCGCCGGCGCCCTCGGCCTTCAGGGCGGCCAGGAGCTGCGGCACCAGAGTCAGATGGCCGGCCGCCTGGGACGAGACGCCGACGACATGGACGTCGTTCTCGATCGCCTGGCGCGCCGCCTCCTCCGGCGTCTGGAACAGGGGGCCGATGTCGACGTCGAAGCCGATATCGGCGAAGGCGGTCGCGATCACCTTGGCGCCGCGGTCGTGGCCGTCCTGGCCCAGCTTGACCACCAGCATGCGCGGCCGGCGCCCCTCGGCCTCGGCGAAGCGCGCCACCTCCTGCTGGATCCGGGCATAGCCCTCGTCGCCGGCGAAGGCGCCGCCATAGACGCCGGAGACCGAGCGGATCACGGCGCGGTGGCGGGTGAACACCTGCTCCAGCGCATCGGAGATCTCGCCGACCGTGGCCCGCGCCCGCGTCGCCTTGACCGCCAGGTCCAGCAGGTTGCCCTCACCGGATTTTGCCGCTTCGGTCAGCGCCGCCAGCGCCGCGCGGCAGGCGGCATCGTCACGCCCGGCGCGGATCTTCTTCAGCCGCGCCACCTGGGATTCGCGCACCGCCGAATTGTCGATCGCCAGCACCTCGACATGGTCCGGCTTGTCCGGCGCGTATTTGTTGACGCCGACGATCACCTGCTCGCCGCGGTCGATCCGGGCCTGGCGGCGGGTCGCGCTCTCCTCGATCCTGAGCTTCGGCAGGCCGGCCTCGACCGCCTTGGTCATGCCGCCCATGGCCTCGACCTCGCCGATCAGCACCCGGGCCTTGGCCACGAGCTCGGCGGTCAGCGCCTCGATGTAGTAACTGCCGCCGAGCGGGTCGACGGTACGGGTCACCCCCGTCTCCTCGGCAATGATCAGCTGGGTGTTGCGGGCGATGCGGGCCGAGAAGGGGGTGGGCAGGCCCAGCGCCTCGTCGAAGCTGTTGGTGTGCAGGCTCTGGGCCCCGCCCAGCACCGCGGCCAGCGCCTCGACCGTCGTCCGTACCACGTTGTTGTAGGGGTCCTGCTCGGTCAGCGACACACCGGAGGTCTGGCAATGGGTGCGCAGCATCAGGCTCTCGGCCTTCTTCGGCGCGAACTCGGCCTGGATCAGCTCGGCCCAGAGCCGGCGGGCGGCGCGCAGCTTCGCCACCTCGGTGAAGAAGTCCATGCCGATGGCGAAGAAGAAGGACAGGCGGCCGGCGAAGGCGTCGACGTCGAGCCCGCGCGAGATCGCGGCGCGGACATATTCCAGCCCGTCGGCCAGGGTGTAGGCCAGCTCCTGCACCGCCGTCGCCCCGGCCTCCTGCATGTGGTAGCCGGAGATCGAGATCGAGTTGAACCTCGGCATCCGCTCCGCCGTGTAGGCGATGATGTCGGCGACGATCCGCATCGAGGGCCCGGGCGGGTAGATGTAGGTGTTCCGGACCATGAACTCCTTGAGGATGTCGTTCTGGATGGTGCCGGACAGCTTTGCCTCCGGCACCCCCTGCTCCTCCGCCGCCACGATGTAGCCGGCCAGCACCGGCAGCACGGCGCCGTTCATGGTCATGGAGACCGACATGCGGTCGAGCGGGATGCCGTCGAACAGGATCTTCATGTCCTCGACGGAATCGATCGCCACCCCGGCCTTGCCGACATCGCCGACCACGCGCGGATGGTCGCTGTCGTAGCCGCGGTGGGTGGCGAGGTCGAAGGCGATCGAGACGCCCTGCTGCCCCGCCGCGAGATTGGCACGGTAGAAGGCGTTCGACGCCTCCGCGGTGGAGAAGCCGGCATACTGCCGCACGGTCCAGGGCCGGCCGGCATACATCGTCGCCCGCACGCCGCGGGTGAAGGGGGCGAAGCCCGGCAGCTGCCCCGCCGCGCCCTCCGGCACGTCCGCCGCGGTGTAAAGCGGCCTGACCGACACGCCCTCCGGCGTCTCGACCGACAGCTCCTCCAGCGGGCGGTCACGCAGCTCCTTCCGGGCCAGCGCCTCCCAATCGGCGAGAGTCCGCTTGTCGAAGGCGGTCATGGCGGCATTCCTCCTGTCACGGAGGGAGTATAGGAGCGGTCCCGGCCGCGGTCACGCGGCGCGCATGATTCTTTCGCCTGCCGGTCAGTTCCGGCTGAGCGCCATATGCGCGCCGAGCCCGACCAGGGCCGAGCCGCTGGCGAGGCGCAGCCAGCGCGCCACCCTTTCGCTGCGGCGCAGCCGGGACATCGCCCGGTCGATGCACAAGAGGGTGACCACGTCAGCGGCGAAGAACACGGCGTTGACGATCATGCCCAGCACCAGGAACTGGGCCCAGACCGGCAGGCCGGCGGCGGGGTCGACGAACTGCGGCAGGAAGGCGATGAAGAACAGCGCCGTCTTCGGGTTCAGGAGCTCGACCGTCACGCTTTCGGCGAAGGCGCGCCGCGCGGTCTTCTGCGCCAGCTGCGGCAGGGCGTCGCCGGCTTGGCGGCTGCGCACCATGCGGATGCCGAGCCAGACGAGGTAGGCGGCGCCGAAGATCTTCACCACCAGGAACAGGGTCGGCGACCAGCGGAACACCGCCGACAGCCCGGCCGCGGCCGCGGCGACATGCACCAGGTCGCCGACCGCGATGCCGGTGGCCGCCCGGAACCCCGCCGCCCGGCCGCGCGCCAGGGTCTGGGCCACGGTGTAGAGGATCGCCGGCCCCGGGATGATCGCGATCAGCACCGTGGCGACGAAGAAGGGCAGCAGATGCGCGAGCGACGGCATGGCGGGGCTCCGGCGGATTTTACAGGCCACCATAGCGCGACCTCGTTCCGGCGTCAGGCATGCAGAAAACGGATATCGTCGATTTGAAAGCGGTCACCATCGCCTTATGCTGATCGGGCTTAGTGAGGCCCAGCTGCCATGAGTGCCGTTACTATCTCCAAGGCCAGATCCAGCCTCTCTCGCCTGGTTGCCGCGATCGAGACAGGCCGAGAGACCGAAGTCGTCATCACTCGCAACGGCCGCCCCGTCGCCCGCCTTGTCCCAATAGCCGCCGTTCCCGATGCAAGCCATCGCCTCGGGTTGCTGGCCGGTCAGTATCCGCCGATGACACTCGAAGCGTTCGATGCCGAGAACGGTCGGATCGCGGCACTCTTTTCCGGCGAGGCGACTTGACACTGCGGATGGTCACGCCGCGATCCGCGGCACCGTACCGCCCCCGCACTGTCTTGACGTTGTCACAAATCCCGCTAGGAATGATTCGCAGATGGAGCGATAGCAACCACCCTGCCATTGGTGTAGGGGAAGAAACCCGCGGCGGACCAACATCCCAACCGCCGGTTTCTGCGATATAATCCTGCGTCGCGGCGGCGAGCCAAGCCGCTGCGACCGTTCGGAAGCGAGAGCACAGTCGGAGTGTGACACCGTGAACGCAAGCGTCGGAAACCAAGGCACCGCGACGCATCCGGGCCCAGTCAACCCGAAGCAGGTGTTCGCCACGGAAGGCATCGACCCCACCCTGGAGCGGCCGAGCCTCGTGACCCGCTTCTTCATGCGGCTGGTCACCTGGGCCGAGCGGCTCAACCTGAAATACACCAAGGTCGGCAACCCGCCGGTCTACGACACCGCCGTCTTCCCCTGGGTCGCCGAGATCGAGCGCGAATGGCCGCTGATCCGGGCCGAGCTGGACCGCGTGCTGCTGCGCCAGCACGAGCTGCCGAGCTTCCAGGACATCTCGTCCGACGTGAAGACCATCAGCAAGGACAACCACTGGAAGACGTTCTTCCTGTCCGGCTACGGCGTCAGCTCGGAGAAGAACATCGCCCAGTGCCCGGAGACCTGGCGCATCGTCCAGAAGATCCCGGGGCTGAAGACGGCGATGTTCTCGATCTTCGAGCCGGGCAAGCACCTAGCCGCCCATCGCGGCCCCTATAACGGCGTGCTGCGGCTGCACCTGCCGCTCTTGGTGCCGGAGCCGCGCGAGAAGCTGGCGATCCGCGTCGACAAGCAGATCTGCCACTGGACCGAGGGCAAGGCCCTGGTGTTCGACGACGCCTATGAGCACGAGGCCTGGAACCACACCGACAAGACCCGGGTGGTGCTGTTCATCGACTTCGTCAAGCCGCTGCGCTTCCCGGCCCGGCTGGTGAACTGGCTGCTCCTGAACCTGGCCGTCTTCACCCCCTTCATCCGCGAGGGCCAGGACGCGCACAAGGAGTGGGAGAAGAAGTTCTACGCCCAGGCCGAGGCCCTCCGGAACAAGAAGGCCTGAGGCCACCCTACGCCTCGAACTGCTCCACCACGGCACTCGTCGTCGTGACCGTGGCGAACTCCGCCGCCAGGGTCGCCAGATGGGCGCGGTGCAGCTCCTCCGCCGCGACCGTGCCGCCGGCGCCGTCCGGCAGGTCGAAGCAGGCGCAGGCGTCGCCGACCATCACCGTCCGGTAGCCCAGATTCGCCGCCACGCGGGCGGTGGTCGAGACGCACATGTCGGTGCTGAAGCCGAACAGCACCACCGTGCCGATGCCGAGCCGCCGCAGCCGCAGGTCGAGATCGGTGCCGATGAAGGCGCAGTTCACCGACTTCGCCACCACCGGCTCGCCCTCCCGCGGCTCGAAGCCAGGGCGAAAGGCATGGCCGGGATGGCTCGGCGCCAGGGTCGAGCCGGGCTCGACCGAATCGTGCCGGATGTGCAGCAGCGGCAGCCCGGCCCGCCGCCACGCCGACAGCAGGCGCTGGCCGTTGGCGTCGAGATCCGGATTGTTGCGCCGGCCCCAGGACGGCAGGTCGAAGCCGCGCTGCAGGTCGACCGGCAGCAGCGCCGCCCGGCTGAGGTTGGGTGTCTCGTTCATCTCAGGCCCTTCAGGTGTGGATCATGCGGCGCGGGGAAGTCGGGTCGGACATGCCGCGAGTGTGGCCGGATCACCCGACGGCAGCAATGACAGGATGCCGTCGGACAGGATCCTCAGCCCGTCCGGCGCAGCCCCTGCCAGCCCGCCAAGGCGAGAGCCAGCAGGGCCGCGGCCGGGGCCACCCAGGCCTCCGGCGCCGACATCGCCCACAGCGTCGCCCCGGTGGCCGCGCACCACAGCGCCGGCAGGACCATCAGCACCCAGCGCGCCGGCCCGGCCAGGGCCAGCAGCAGGCCGAGCGTGCCGATCGCGGTCGGGTCGGGCGCGACGCCGAAGATCTCGGCCAGGCGCCAGGACCGGCCGAGCAGCAGGCCGATCGCCGGCTGGGCCAGCAGCGCGAACAGGAAGATCCCGATCCCCGCCCGCCCGGCGATATCGAGCCGCGGCGGGGCGGAGAGCCGGCCGCCGACGGCCCCGGCCCAGACCAGCAGCGCCGCCTGCGCCAGGAAGGCCGTCGCGGCCCAGGGCGCGGCCCAGTTGATGGTGGCATAGCGGTCAAGATGGAAGGCGATCGCCACCCAGGCCCAGCAGGCGGCCAGGATGGCGGCGACGGCCGGTCCGGCGACCGGTCCGCCGCGCCGCAGCAGGACCAGCATCAGCAGCCCGAGCAGCACGGCCGCGATCTGCGCCGGCCAGATCGCCGCGTTGTACAGCCCGAACAGCCGGTGATAGGTGCGGGGCGAGAACAACAGGAAGTCGGAGAGGCGGTAGCTCCACCACTCCGACATCACAGAGCCTCGACATCGGCGGCGATGCGCCGGCGCATCGCCGCATCCGGCATCGGGCCGCGGGCGACGCCGAGATTCTCGCGCACATGGTCGACCCGGGTGGTGGCCGGGATGGCGCAGGTGACGGCCGGGTGCGAGACCACGAATTTCAGCAGGATCTGGGCCCAGCTGGCGCAGCCGATCTCGCCGGCCCAGCCGGGCAGCGCCTCGCCCTCGAAATCGTCGATCAGCCCGCCCTGGCGGAACGGCCGGTTGCAGATGACGGCGATGCCGCGGTCCTGCGCCAGCGGCAGGATGCGGTCCTCCACCTCGCGGTCGAGAACATTGTAGGTGACCTGGACGAAGTCGACCGGCCGGCTGCGCATCACCTGCTCGACCTCGCCGTGCCGCCGCCCTTCCGAGGTGGTGATGCCGACATGGCGCAGCCGGCCCTCCGCCTTCATGCCGAACAGCGTGTCGAGATGCGTCTCCCAGGCCAGCAGGTTGTGGACCTGCAGCAGGTCGAAGCGCGGCACGCCCCAGAGCCGGCGCGATTCCTCGATCTGTGCCGGCCCGTCGCCGGAGGTCCAGACCTTGTCGGCCGCGAACAGGCCGGGCGGGCGGCCGAGCTTGGCCAGGCCGTAGCCGATCACCGGCTGGGAGGAGCCGTACATCGGCGAGGAATCGATCATCCTTCCACCCTCGGCGAAGAAGGCGCGCATCACCTCGGCGCAGTCGTCGCGCGCTTGCGCGTCGTCGCCGACATTGAAGGTGATCCAGCTGCCGAGCCCGACCACGGGCATCGCCTCGCCGGTCGACGGGATCGGCCGGGTCAGCGGGGCCGCCTGTGCCGCCGCGTCCGGCAGCAGCGGGGCCGCGCCGGCGGCGGCCAGGGCGCCCAGCAGGCTGCGGCGGGAGAGGATCGGGGAACGCGGCATCGCTGCCTCCGTCTGCGCTGTCGCCCCCATGAAGATGGGATCGCAGGGCGGCGACGCCATAGCCGCGTTATTGCGGGCCCTTCCAAGCCCAAGGATTGATCACGTCGAGGCCAGCCGCCTCGAAGGGGCCACGATCGCGCGTCGCCACGGCGAATCCCTTGGCAGCGGCAGTGGCGGCGATGAATCCATCCACCGTCCCGATCGCCCTGCCGGCGGCCCGGGCACGCGCCCGGAGCGCGGCATAAGCCGCCGATGCGGCCGCGTCGAAGGGGAGGACGCGCTCGCCGAACAACGACACGATGATCTGCTCCAGGCCGGCGTGCAGCGAATCCTTCCGTTTGCCATCTGGCAGGGCGGCGATGCCGAAGCGCAGCTCCGCCAAGCTGATGGCCGAAAGGTAGAGCGTCTCGACGGTCTGAGCGTCCAGCCAGGCCAGCACAGTCGGGTCGCCGTCCGGCCGCAGCGGCTCGGAAACGACGTTGGTGTCGAGCAGGATCATTCGAAGCTGATCGGCTCGGATGAGGTCTTGTCGCGCTCGATCTCAAGTTCGACGCCGCCGGCCTGCCGGCCGATCTCGGCCAGAAGTGAGCCCAGCCTGACGCGCTGCGCCGGCCGGACAGCGGCTTCCAGGATGTCGCGGATCTCCGCCTCGGTGCTGCGCCCATGCCGGGCCGCCCGCACCTTCAGGGCGCGGTGGGCCTCCTCCGACAGGTTGCGGATGGTGACGGCGGGCATTGATATCACTCCGACCTGCTTGCTTCTAACGATATCATTTTATTCTTCTTGATATCGCATTTCAAGATCGCTGCGTGCCCCGGTCATCCGCAGCGCCACGATTGTCGCCTTCCGGTTCCGCCGCCCCTGGGACAGTATTCCCGTTCATGCCGGCAGTCGGCAGAGCACGGACAGGGGGATGGGATGCGGAATCGACGGAACAGCCCGGGATTGATCGGCGGGGTGCTGGCAACAGGCCTGCTCACCATGCTGCTGGCAGCGCTGCCGGCCGCAGCCGAGGACGCGCCGGCCCCGGTGCTGAACGCCGGCGACAAGGTGCTAAAATTCGACTGGCCGGCGGTGCAGGTCGGCACCGGCGAATACGAGGAGGGGCCGACCGGCGTCACCGTGTTCCATTTCGACCGACGCTCGCTGGCCGCGGTCGATGTCCGCGGCGGCGGGCCCGGCACGGTCAACACCGACTATCTGCGCCTGGGCTACGACGCGCCGGAGCTGGACGCCGTGGTGTTCGCCGGCGGCTCCTGGTACGGGCTGGAGGCCACCACCGCCGTCGCCTCGGCGCTGAAGGAGGACGGTGTTCGCGGCGGCCATTGGGACAACATCGCGCTGTCGGTCGGCGCCATCATCTACGATCTCGGCGGCCGCCGGCTGAATGAGCTGGTGCCCGACAAGCGGCTGGCCCAGGCCGCCTTCCGCGCCACCAGGCCGGGCGTGTTCCCGCTGGGCGCCCAGGGCGCCGGCCGGCTGGCCGTCACCGGGTCGCTGTTCGGCTGCAACGCCTTCTCCGGCCAGGGCGGCGCCTTCCGCCAGATCGGCCAGGTCAAGGTGGCCGCCTTCGTCGTGGTCAACGCGCTGGGCGTGGTGACGACGCGCGACGGCAAGGTGGCCGCCTGCTACGGCGATGAGGGCTGGCCGAAGGACCTGACCACCGCGGCGCTGCTGGCGGGCTATCCGGCCAGCCGCAAGCCGGGCTGGACCGGCGCGCCGAACGCCGACGCCCCGGCCCGCAACACCACGGTCAGCCTGGTCGTCACCAACCAGAAGCTGAAGCCGGCGGAGCTGCAGCGCCTGGCGATCCAGGTGCACAGCTCGATGGGCCGGGCGCTGCAGCCCTTCGCCACCGAATTCGACGGCGACGTGCTCTACGCCGTCTCGACCGGCGAGCTGGAGGACGAGGCGGCGATGCTGCCGACGGTCGATCTCGGCGTGATCGGCGGCGAGGTGATGTGGGACGCGATCCTGGCCTCCGTGCCCGACCAGCCGAAGCCGGCGACGCCCGCCGACAAGCCTGTGCTGCCGGCGGACAGGCTGGCGGCGCTGGCCGGCGACTACGTCTTCAGCCCCTTCGTGACGGTGAAGGTCACGGCCGAGGGCGATCGCTTGTTCGCCCAGGCGACCGGCGCGCGCGTCGCCTTCGCCATCGGCAAGGAGGAGCGAACCGAGCTGAAGCCGGTCTCGGCCACCGATTTCATGGTGCCGGCGCGCTATCCCCTGACCCTGCGCTTCGACGAGGCCGGCCGGCTGGTGCTCAACCCCGGGCACTGGCAGCAGGTGGGGACGCGGCAGGGCGGCTGAGGGCTGTCCCTACTCCTCCCGCCACTCCCGGAAGGCCGCCGCCTGGCCGTGCAGCGTGCCGGTCTCGTCGATCAGCTGCCAGACGGTGGCGTTCTCGATCCAGAAGCGGCGGCCGGACCTGGCGATGCGCAGGCCGCGATAGTCGCCGATGAAGCCGTCGCGGGTGACGGTGTCCAGCAGGCGCTGCCGCTCGGCCCGGTCCGGCGCCTCGGCCGAGAGGCGGGAGGGTAGAGTCGTGAACTCGTCCCAGCCGTATTCGAAACGGGCCTGCGCCGCCTTGTTGGCGTAGACGAAGCGCGGATCGGCGTCGGTGTCGTGCGCCAGCACGCAGAACGGCGCCGCCTCGTACAGCCAGCGCGCCTGCTCCGCGGCATCGGCGCCGGCCTCTTCCGGCAGCAGCGGCGCGCCGACCAGCCGGGCATGGCTGCCGGCCAGGAGGCGCAGGAAGTCGGGATCGTGGGCGAGACTCATCAGGGATCTCCGGACGCGCCGCGACGGCCGCGCGCATGGAAGCTACGTCGGACATCGGCCCCGGCCGGACAAGCCGTTGCGGCACGGTGTCCAGGCATGGCTGGGCTGCCGCACCGGCAGGCTACGGGCCGCGGCGTTTTCGGTGACCATAGGACCCTGATCCGATTCAGCCGAGGATTTCCCATGACGCTGCCGTCGATCGTCTCCCGCGCCGCCGCCCTTGCCGTCGCCGGCCTGATGCTGCTGGCCCAGCCCGTGGCCGCGGCCGAGCTGCAGGTCGTCAGCTCCGGCGGTTTCGCCGCCGCCTATCGCGCCCTGGCGCCGGAATACGAACGCGCCAGCCGCGACACGCTGAAGATCCACTGGGGCCCGTCGATGGGCGACACGCCGAACGCGGTGCCGGCCCGGCTGGCCCGCGGCGAGAAACTGGATGTCGTGATCATGGTCGGCACTGCCCTGGACGACCTGATCAAGCAGGGCAAGATACTGCCCGACAGCAAGGTCGTGCTCGCCCGCTCCAGCATCGGCGTCGCGGTCAAGGCCGGCGCGCCGAGGCCGGATATCGGCTCGGCCGAGGCGGTGAAGCAGGCGCTGCTGGCCGCCAGGTCGGTCGCCTATTCCGACAGCGCCAGCGGCGTCTACATCTCCACGCAGATGTTCCAGCGCCTGGGCATCGCCGCGCAGATGGAGGGCAAGGCCCGCAAGATCCCGGCCACGCCGGTCGGCGAGATCGTGGCCAAGGGCGAGGCGGAACTAGGCTTCCAGCAGATCGCCGAGCTGAAGGCGGTCGAGGGCATCGACCTGGTCGGGCCGCTGCCGCCGGAGCTGCAGCTGGTGACGCCGTATTCCGCCGGCATCGTCGCCGGCTCGCACGACCCCGCGGCGGCGAAGAAGCTGCTGGATTTCCTGGCCTCCCCCGCCGCCGCCCCGGCCATCGCCGCCACGGGGCTGGAGCCGACTGCGACGGCCAAGTAAGCCCCCTCCCTGTCGTTGCCGGGCTTGACCCGGCAATCCAGGAGCCACCCAGAGCCGAATCGACATTCCCTGGATGCCCGGGTCAAGCCCGGGCATGACAGAAAAGGGGGTTGGGAAGGGGGAGCAAAGGGGGGTTGGGAAGGGGGAGCGGTCGCTCTCCCGGCGACCTTTGCCGCTCTCTTCGCGACATCGGATGTTGATATAAAGATATCTTTATGTCATTACGTACGGCCCGACCCGGAACCACCGGCCGTTCGCCATGACCACACGCGTCGATACCATGGACATCCCCCTGGAGCCGGTCGACGGCACCGAGGTTCTGGCCGCGCTGACCGCGGCGGCGCGCGAGCGCGTGCTGATCCTGGACGGCGCCATGGGCACCCAGATCCAGGGGCTTGGCTTTGGCGAGGAGCATTTCCGCGGCACCCATTTCGCCGGCTGCGACTGCCACCTGCAGGGCAACAACGACCTGCTGATCCTGACCCAGCCGGACGCGATCGAGGCGATCCATTTCGGCTATGCGATCGCCGGCGCGGACATCCTCGAGACCAACACCTTCTCGTCCACCTCGATCGCCCAGGCCGATTACGGCATGGAGGCGGTGGTCTACGACCTGAACCGCGAGGGCGCACGGCTGGCCCGCCGGGCCGCGGCGAAGGCGCGGGCGATGGACGGCCGCCGCCGCTTCGTCGCCGGCGCGCTGGGGCCGACCAACCGCACCGCCTCGATCTCGCCGGACGTCAACAACCCGGGCTACCGCGCGGTCACCTTCGACCAGCTGCGCGACGCCTATGCCGAGCAGGTGCGCGGGCTGGTCGACGGCGGCGCCGAGATCATCCTGATCGAGACCATCTTCGACACGCTGAACGCCAAGGCGGCGATCTTCGGCACCGAGCTGGTCTTCGCCGAGAAGGGCGTGCGGCTGCCGGTCATGATCTCCGGCACCATCACCGACCTGTCGGGCCGCACCCTGTCGGGCCAGACGCCGACCGCCTTCTGGCATTCGGTGCGGCACGCCCGGCCTTTCACCATCGGCCTGAACTGCGCGCTGGGCGCCAACGCCATGCGCGCGCATCTGGCCGAGATCGCCGAGGCCGCCGACACCTTCGTCTGCGCCTATCCCAATGCCGGGCTGCCGAACGAGTTCGGCCAGTACGACGAATCGCCCGAGGCGATGGCCGCCCAGATCCGCGGCTTCGCCGAGGAAGGGCTGGTCAACATCGTCGGCGGCTGCTGCGGCTCCACCCCCGACCATATCCGCGCCATCGCCGACGCCGTGGCGGACCTGCCGCCGCGCCAGGTGCCGACGGTCGCGCCGCTGATGCGGCTGTCGGGCCTCGAGCCGTTCACGCTGACCACCGACATCCCCTTCGTCAATGTCGGCGAGCGCACCAACGTCACCGGCTCGGCCCGCTTCCGCAAGCTGATCACCGCCGGCGACTACGCCGCGGCGCTGGAGGTGGCGCGCGACCAGGTGGCCAACGGCGCCCAGATCATCGACATCAACATGGATGAGGGCCTGATCGATTCCGAGCGGGCCATGGTCGAGTTCCTGAACCTGATCGCGGCCGAGCCCGACATCGCCCGCGTGCCGGTGATGATCGACAGCTCGAAATTCTCGATCATCGAGGCCGGGCTGAAATGCGTCCAGGGCAAGCCCCTGGTCAATTCGATCTCGATGAAGGAGGGCGAGGAGGCCTTCCTGCATCACGCCCGGCTGGTGCGATCCTACGGCGCCGCGGTCGTGGTCATGGCCTTCGACGAGGCCGGCCAGGCCGACACGCTGGAGCGCAAGGTCGCGATCTGCACCCGCGCCTACAAGCTTTTGACCGAAGAGGCCGGCTTCCCGCCCGAGGACATCGTCTTCGACCCGAACGTCTTCGCGGTCGCGACCGGGATCGAGGAGCACAACGGCTACGGCGTCGCCTTCATCGAGGCGACCCGACAGATCCGGCAGACCCTGCCGCACGCCCATATCTCCGGCGGCGTCTCCAACCTGTCCTTCTCGTTCCGCGGCAACGAGCCGGTGCGCGAGGCGATGCACGCGGTGTTCCTGTACCACGCCATCCAGGCCGGCATGGACATGGGCATCGTCAATGCCGGGCAGCTCGCCGTCTATGAATCGATCGAGCCGGAGCTGCGCGAGGCCTGCGAGGACGTGGTCCTCAACCGCCGCGACGACGCCACCGAGCGGCTGCTGGCCCTGGCCGAACGGTTCAAGGGCGCCGCCGGGCGCGAGGCCAAGGAACGCGACCTGACCTGGCGCGAGCGGCCGGTCGGCAAGCGGCTGGAGCATGCGCTGGTCAACGGCATCACCGAGTTCATCGACGCCGATGTCGAGGAGGCGCGGCTGGAGGCCGAGCGGCCGCTGCACGTCATCGAAGGGCCGCTGATGGCCGGCATGAACGTGGTCGGCGACCTGTTCGGCGCCGGCAAGATGTTCCTGCCCCAGGTGGTGAAGTCGGCCCGCGTGATGAAGCAGGCGGTGGCTCATCTGCTGCCCTACATGGAGGCCGAGAAGGCGGCCAATGGCGGCAGCGGCGAGCGGCGGAGCGCCGGCAAGATCCTGATGGCGACGGTCAAGGGCGACGTGCACGACATCGGCAAGAACATCGTCGGCGTCGTCCTGGCCTGCAACAACTACGAGATCATCGATCTCGGCGTCATGGTGCCGGCGACCAAGATCCTGGAGACGGCGAAGGCCGAGAAGGTCGACATCATCGGCCTGTCCGGGCTGATCACCCCGTCGCTGGACGAGATGGTGCATGTGGCGGCGGAGATGGAGCGCGACGGCTTCGACATCCCGCTGCTGATCGGCGGCGCCACCACCAGCCGGGTGCACACCGCGGTGAAGATCCATCCGCGCTACGCCCGCGGCCAGACCGTCTATGTCAACGACGCCAGCCGCGCCGTCGGCGTGGTCTCGAGCCTGCTGTCGCCGGAGGCGAAGCGCGGCTATGTCGAGGGCGTGCGCGAGGAGTACCGCAAGGTCGCCGACAGCCACGCCCGGGCCGAGGCGGAGAAGCAGCGCCTGCCGCTGGCTGCCGCCCGCGCCACGCCCTTTGCGATCGACTGGGCCGGCTACCAGCCGCCGAAGCCGTCCTTCCTGGGCACCCGCGTGTTCGAGGATTGGGATCTGGCGGAGCTGGCGCGCTACATCGACTGGACGCCGTTCTTCCAGACCTGGGAGCTGAAGGGCCGCTACCCCGCGATCCTGCAGGACGAGAAGCAGGGCGAGGCTGCCCGGCAGCTGTTCCAGGACGCCCAGGCGATGCTGGCCCGCATCGTCGAGGAGCGCTGGTTCAAGCCGAAGGCGGTGATCGGCTTCTGGCCGGCCGGCACGGTCGGCGACGACATCCGCCTGTTCACCGACGAGGCACGGCGGCAGGAGCTGGCGACCTTCTTCACCCTGCGGCAGCAGCTGTCGAAGCGCGACGGCCGGCCGCGGGTGGCGCTGTCCGACTTCGTCGCGCCCGCCGACAGCGGCAAAGGCGACTATGTCGGCGGCTTCGTCGTCACCGCCGGGATCGAGGAGGAGGCGATCGCCAACCGCTTCGCCCGGGCCAATGACGACTATTCCTCGATCCTGGTGAAGGCCCTGGCCGACCGCTTCGCCGAAGCCTTCGCCGAGGCCATGCACCAGCGCGTGCGCCGCGAGTTCTGGGGCTATGCCCCGGACGAGGCCTTCGCGCCTGACGAGCTGATCGGCGAGCCCTATCGCGGCATCCGGCCCGCCCCCGGCTATCCGGCCCAGCCGGACCACACCGAGAAGGTCACCCTGTTCCGGCTGCTCGACGCCGAGCGCCGGATCGGCGTGCGCCTGACCGAGAGCTACGCCATGTGGCCGGGCTCATCGGTCTCGGGCCTCTACCTGGCGCATCCGGACTCGTATTATTTCGGCGTCGCCAAGGTCGAGCGCGACCAGGTCGAGGACTATGCCCGCCGCAAGGGCATGCCGATCGCCGAGGTCGAGCGCTGGCTGGGGCCGATCCTCAACTACGCCCCGGTGGCCGAGGCGGCGGAGTAGGGATCGGCCGCCGTCACACCAACGATCGACGCGCTCAGTCTCGTGCGGCCGCCTTGCCGCGCCCCTGGCGCCACAGGTCGCGGGCCCGCGTCACGATGCTCGCGAACAGACGCGGCGGCAGGAACCCATAGGCGATCCGATGCCGCGTCCCCGGGATGGGGCGCAGATCATATCCCGGCCAGACGAAGTCGTTGACCTCATCGACGACGACCCATGAGCGGCCCGCATCGAGGCCGAGATGCTGCTTCACCCGCTGGGGCAGTTCAATGGCGACGTCGGGATCGGCCGGCGGGCTGTGCGTCACGGGAACGACCCGCACCAGCGTTCCGCCGTCATCCTGCTGGTCGATCGCAAGCACGATCACGCACGGCCGGGACTTGAGACCTTCCTCGCGGCCCGCGCGATGCTCATGATACCAGAGATAAGAATAGGAGATGACCAAGCCGGGCTGCGGATCGGGGAGCGCCATACCTCAGCGGTCACTCGTCCTCGAGCAGCGCATCGAGAGGATCGTGCTCCGGTCCCATCCGGCTCGCGGAGACAGCTTCGATTTCCGCCTCGGTCAGGTCGGTGATGGCGCGCGGCCGGCGGGCGAGGGCCTTGAGGCGCTGCATCTCCTCATATTCGATCGCGGAAATGAAATACCCCGTCGGCCGGCCGTGGCTGGTGACGGCCACAGGCTCACGCTGCGCAACCTCACGGTAAAGACCGAAATTGCGGGTGAACTCCGTGGCTGGAACTTCGCGCATAGCATCCTCGGTGTATTTTGAGGAAAATACGCAAAATCCGCAATTTCAGCAAGAGGCACGTCCAAGGCTGCAGGGCGACGACAAGCAGTGAACCGAAAACGTCCCTGACCGTTTTCGCGGCGCCGGCTTTGCCGGTCTGTCCCGCGCCGCGATCAGTCACCAGGATCTGCCGCCTGATACTCCGCCAAGCGCTGCAGCAGGGCGCCGGCGGCGATCAGCCGGGCCCGCTCCTCCGCACTCAGACAACCGGCGACGGCCTCGGCCAGCCAGGCCTCGCGGCGGCTGCGGTTTTCCAGCACCGCCTGGGTGCCGGCGTCGGTGAGGACCACATGCAGCCGGCGCCGGTCGCCGGCATCGGCCTCGCGCCGGACCAGCCCGTCCTTCTCCAGCCCGCGCAGCAGCGCCGCGACATTGGACGAGCGCAGCCCCTCGGCCGTGGCGAGCTCGGTCGGGCTCGCCGTGCCGCCCAGGCGCAGCAGCGCGGCCAGCAGCATCAGCTGCGACAGCGGGATGTCCCCGCTGTCGGATTCGCGCCGCAGCCGCCGCAGCAGCGCCATCAGCTGCAGCCGGAAGGCGCCGAGCTGCTCGCGCTCGCTCGGAGAGATCTGGTCTGGGTCGATCATTTTGCTATTCTGTTATAGCTAAAACGCCATAGCCATTCGCGACGGCTGGTTCCAGGATCATGCCATGGACGGCGGCCCCAAGGGTGCCCGCCGCGAAAATGCGAGGTCTGCCCCGTGTCCCTGCCCGACGGCCTTCCTCTGCCCCGCCGCAGATGGGCCTTCGCCACCGTGGTGCTCGGCATCATGCTCGCCGTGCTCGACGGTTCCGTCGCCAATGTGGCGCTGCCGACGATCGCGGCCGAGTTCCAGGCCAGCCCGTCGATGTCGATCTGGATCGTCAACGCCTACCAGCTGGCGGTGGTGGTCTCGCTGCTGCCGCTGGCGGGCTTGGGCGAGATCGTCGGCTACCGCCGGATCTATCTCGGCGGCCTGGCCCTGTTCACAATCGCCTCGCTGGCCTGCGCCCTGTCGGATTCGCTGCTGGCGCTGACCCTGTCGCGCGTCGCCCAGGGCTTCGGCGCCGCCGGGATCATGAGCGTCAACACCGCCCTGATCCGCTACATCTTCCCGCGCGCCCGGCTGGGCTATGTGCTGGGCGTCAACGCCATGATCGCCGCCGGCGCCTCGACCATCGGCCCCAGCTTCGCCGGCGCCCTGCTGTCGATCGCCTCCTGGCCGTGGCTGTTCGCCATCAACCTGCCGCTCGGCGTTGCCGCCCTCATCATCGGCAGCCGCAACCTGCCGGAGAGCGACCTGGCCGACCGCCGCTTCGACCTGCTGAGCGCGCTCTTGTCCGCCGCCACCTTCGGCCTCCTGATCACCAGCATCGACAGCATCGCCCACGGGCTGGACTGGGGGCTGATCGCGCTGCAGTTCGGCGCCGGGCTCACTGCCGCGGTCTGGCTGGTGCGGCGGCAGCTGGCCCAGCCGACGCCGCTGCTGCCGCTGGACCTGCTGCGCATCCCGGTGGTCGGGCTGTCGGTCGCCACCTCGATCAGCTCCTTCGCGGCGCAGATGGCGGCTTTCGTGACGCTGCCCTTCCTGCTGCAGACCGGTTCCGGCTTCTCCCCGGCCCAGGTCGGCCTCCTGATGATCCCCTGGCCGCTGGCGGTGGCGGTCACCGCACCCATCGCCGGCCGCCTGGCCGACCGGCACCCGCCCGGCCTCCTGGGCGGCATCGGCCTCGCCCTCATGGCCATCGGGCTGGTGCTGATGGCGACCCTGCCGGCGGATCCCTCCCCCTTCGGCATCGTCTGGCGCATGGCGCTGTGCGGCGCCGGCTTCGGGCTGTTCCAGTCGCCCAACAACCGGGTGATGATCGGGTCGGCCCCGCGCAGCCGCAGCGGCGCCGCCAGCGGCATGCTGGGCACCGCCCGCCTCTTGGGCCAGGCCACCGGCGCGGCGCTGGTGGCGCTGCTGTTCGCCCATTTTCCCGACCATGGCAGCCAGGCGGCGCTGCTGACCGCGGCCGGGCTGGCGACCGCCGCCACGGTGGTCAGCTGCCTGCGCCTGGCCGCCCCGGCCTATGCCGCCGACGACCCGGCGCCCGGCCCGGAAGGGGCGCAGTCGACGCGATAGAGCCGATTGACAAGAACGGCGCCCGCTATTTCGCTGTTGCTGGCGCCCCAACAGCGATACCCGACTACCTTTAGGGCCTATCACTGGGCATGCTACAATATCTTGCTACTCGGTGACTGATGGAGAGCGAGATGGCAGTTCCTGACTCTGTGAAGCTGCGAGGCCCCAGTCGCTTGGCGCTGCAAGTGATGCTCAACCTGTATCACGGGTTTTTGCCTTCGGCCCACCTCTCGCACCGGCCATATCGCGCTATC
The DNA here is from genome assembly GCF_042743185.1 of Inquilinus sp. NPDC058860. Lineage (NCBI taxonomy): Bacteria > Pseudomonadati > Pseudomonadota > Alphaproteobacteria > Rhodospirillales > Rhodospirillaceae > Inquilinus > Inquilinus sp. NPDC058860. The sequence goes on from NZ_JBHYMS010000061.1 coordinate 39,454, forward strand.
GCCAGTCGAACTCAGAAAGAATTGATAGGCCGGGGCTTTTGCATGGGTGATGGAGAAGGCCTCGTCCTGACCGAGCTGGGGCGAAAGATTGTGGAAGACGTACTGTTCCGCTCATCAGCGCCGAGTGGAAAGGTCCGCAATGGCATCCCGTTGTTGCCGGTCGTCCACAATGACACACCGGTCACGCCGGAGCTGATAAAGCGATTGCAGAACGATCTATCGGTATAAGCCCTCTCTTATAGACCCGACGCGCGGGAGCGTTGCGTCAGCCGCCCTTGCGCCGCGGGCGGGAATGGCGTTCTTTCTGGATCGGACGTTTCCGACGGGCGCCGCGGTTCCTTTCTGATCGCCGCCGGCATCCGGACCGACCGAAAGTGACCCGAGCAGCACGGACCCGACCCATGCCAGCCTATCGTTCCCGCACCACCACCCACGGCCGCAACATGGCCGGAGCTCGCGGGCTCTGGCGCGCGACCGGCATGACGGATGCGGATTTCGGCAAGCCGATCATCGCCGTCGTCAACTCCTTCACCCAGTTCGTGCCCGGCCATGTCCACCTCAAGGACCTCGGCCAGCTGGTGGCGCGGGAGATCGAGGCCGCCGGCGGGGTCGCCAAGGAGTTCAACACCATCGCCGTCGACGACGGCATCGCCATGGGCCATGACGGCATGCTGTACAGCCTGCCGTCGCGCGAGATCATCGCCGACAGCGTCGAGTACATGGTCAACGCGCATTGCGCCGACGCCATGGTCTGCATCTCGAACTGCGACAAGATCACGCCCGGCATGCTGATGGCGGCGATGCGGCTGAACATCCCGGTGGTGTTCGTGTCCGGCGGGCCGATGGAAGCCGGCAAGGTCAAGCTGCAGGGCGAGACCAAGGCGCTGGACCTGGTCGACGCCATGGTGGCGGCGGCCGACAGCCGGATCAGCGACGAGGACGTGAAGGTGATCGAGCGGTCGGCCTGCCCGACCTGCGGCTCCTGCTCCGGCATGTTCACCGCCAATTCGATGAACTGCCTGACCGAGGCGCTGGGCCTGGCGCTGCCGGGCAACGGCTCGACCCTCGCCACCCATGCCGACCGCAAGCGCCTGTTCGTCGAGGCCGGGCACCTGATCGTCGACTTGGCGAAGCGCCATTACGAGCAGGACGACGACAGCGTCCTGCCGCGCAATATCGCCACCTTCGCCGCCTTCGAGAACGCCATGACCCTCGACATCGCCATGGGCGGGTCGACCAACACCGTGCTGCACCTGCTGGCGGCGGCGCAGGAGGGCGGGGTCGACTTCACCATGGCCGACATCGACCGGCTGTCGCGCCGCGTGCCGGTGCTGTGCAAGGTCGCACCGGCGGTGGCGAACGTGCATATGGAGGACGTCCACCGCGCCGGCGGCATCATGGCCATCCTGGGCGAGCTGGACCGCGCCGGCCTGCTGCACCGCGACACCCGCGTGGTCCATGCCGAGAGCCTGTCGGCGGCGCTGGACCAGTGGGACATCAAGCGAACCGACAGCGAGTCCGTGCACCGCTTCTACGCCGCGGCGCCGGGCGGCGTCCCGACCCAGGTCGCCTTCAGCCAGGATGCGCGCTACCCCAGCGTCGATGCCGACCGCAAGCGCGGCACCATCCGCGACCTGGAGCACGCCTTCAGCCCCGATGGCGGCCTGGCGGTGCTGTACGGCAACATCGCCGAGGACGGTTGCGTGGTGAAGACCGCGGGCGTCGATGCCAGCATCCTGACCTTCTCCGGCCCGGCCCGGATCTTCGAGAGCCAGGACGCGGCGGTCGAGGGCATCCTGGGCGACACCATCAAGCCCGGCGACGTGGTGCTGATCCGCTACGAGGGCCCGAAGGGCGGCCCCGGCATGCAGGAGATGCTGTATCCGACCAGCTACCTGAAGTCGAAGAGCCTGGGCAAGGTCTGCGCCCTGGTCACCGACGGCCGCTTCTCCGGCGGCTCCTCCGGCCTGTCGATCGGCCATGTCTCGCCCGAGGCGGCGGAGGGCGGCGCCATCGCCCTGGTCGAGGAGGGCGACACCATCGAGATCGACATCCCGGCCCGGAAGATCCATCTCGCAGTGTCCGACGAAGTGCTGGCGCACCGCCGGGCGGCGATGAACGCCCGCGCCGACGGCGGCTGGCAGCCTTCCGCGCCGCGTGCGCGAAAGGTCTCGATGGCGCTGCAGGCCTACGCGGCATTGACCACCAGCGCCGCCCGCGGCGCCGTGCGCGACGTCGGCCAGCTGAAGCCGCGCAAGTCGTAAGGTTGCGGCGGGCGAGTTTCCCCGCCCGCGGCCTTTACCTGACCGCCGATCCGTCCTACATCCCCGGTTCGCATCGCAGGCCGCCGCGCGGCCCGCGATCCCGTGACCGAACGGAATTCGAGAGGAGCGCACCGATGCGCGCCGAGACCGAAGCCAAGGCCCAAGAGATCAAGCAGTCGCTCGCGCTGCTGAGGAGGTCTCTTTGACTGGGACAACGCACTCAGACGACTGGACGAGCTGAACACCCTCGCCGAGGACCCGAAGCTCTGGGACAGCCCGGAGAAGGCGCAGACCCTGCTGCGCGAGCGAACCCATCTGGATGACGCCATCGGCGGCTACAAGGCGCTGGCCGGCGAGTTCGACGACACCGTCGGGCTGATCGAGCTGGCCGAGGCCGAGGGCGACGCCGAGGTGCTGGCCGACGCCGAGGCCCAGCTGGGCCAGCTGGCCGAGCGGGTGGCGAAGAAGCAGCTGGAGAGCCTGCTGGCCGGCGAGGCCGACGGCAACGACGCCTATCTCGAGGTCAATGCCGGCGCCGGCGGCACCGAGGCCCAGGATTGGGGCCAGATGCTGCTGCGCATGTATGTGCGCTGGGCCGAGCAGCACGGCTTCAAGGTCGAGTGGCTGGAAGAGAGCCCGGGCGAAGAGGCCGGGATCAAATCGGCCACGGTGCTGATCAAGGGCCACAACGCCTATGGCTGGCTGAAGACCGAATCGGGCGTGCACCGCCTGGTGCGGATCAGCCCGTTCGACAGCGCGGCCCGGCGGCACACCAGCTTCTCCTCGGTCGCGGTGGCGCCGGTGATCGATGATACGATCGAGATCACGATCCTGGACAAGGATCTGAAGGTCGACACCTACCGGGCCTCCGGCGCCGGCGGCCAGCACGTCAACAAGACGGATTCGGCGATCCGCATCACCCACATCCCGACCGGCGTCGTCGTCGCCTGCCAGAACGACCGGTCGCAGCACCGCAACCGGGCCATGGCCATGGACATGCTGCGCGCCCGCCTCTACGAGCGCGAGCTGAAGCTGCGCGAGGCCCAGGCCGACGCGCTGAACGCCGAGAAGACCGACATCGGCTGGGGCCACCAGATCCGCAGCTACGTGCTGCAGCCCTACCAGATGGTGAAGGACCTGCGCACCGGCGTGGAGACCAGCGCCTCCTCGGCGGTGCTGGACGGCGACATCGACCAGTTCCTGGAAGCCTCGCTGGCGGCGAAGCTGAAGGGACAGGGCGAGGACCTGCAGACGGCCTGAGTCTCGGGCGGCGCCGATGGCGCCGTCCGTGCGGCCGTGGCACAAGACCGGATTGGGACGAACAGGCCAGACTTGATGACCGACAGCATTCCGATCCTCGACGGCATCGCCGCGATCCGCGACCGCTATGACGCCTTCATCGTCGACCTGTGGGGCGTGGTGCATGACGGGGTCACGCCCTATCCCGGCGTGATCGACTGCCTGCAGCGGCTGCGCGCCGACGGCAAGCAGGTGTGCCTGCTGTCGAACGCGCCGCGGCGGGTCGGGTCGGTGACGCAGCGCCTGGCCCAGATCGGCGTGCCGGAGGAGTGCTGGGACGCCATCCTGTCCTCGGGCGAGGCGGCGCATCTGGCGCTGGCGGCGCGCGACGACGACTTCCATCAGGCGCTGGGAGAGCGCTTCCTGCATCTCGGCCCCGACCGCGACGCCGACGTCTATGAGGGGCTCGACGACGTCGTCCGGGTCGACGACGTGGCCGATGCCGAGTTCGTGCTGAACACCGGCATCGACGATCCGGAGGAGCGGGTCGAGGACCACGCCCCGCTGCTGGAGGCCGCGGCGGCACGAAACCTGCCAATGATCTGCGCCAACCCGGACATCGTCGTCATCGTCGGCGGCCGCATGCAGATCTGCGCCGGCGCCCTGGCCCAGCACTACGAGTCACTGGGCGGCCAGGTGTTCTACCACGGCAAGCCGCACCCGCCGGTCTACCGCCGCTGCTTCGAGCTGCTGGGCCGGCCCGACCCGGCCAGGGTGCTGGCGGTCGGCGACAGCTTCCACACCGACATGGCCGGCGCGACGGCGGCCGGGATCGACGGGCTGTTCGTGATCGGCGGCATCCACGGCGCCGAGCTGCGCGACGCCGCATCCGGCCGGCCGGATGCGCGCAAGCTCGCCGCCGCCGCCGAGCGGCACCGGCTGCGGCCGGTGGCGGCAGTCGAACGGCTGACCTGGGACGGCCTCGCGTAGGTCGGGTTCGCGGCACGCGAACCAGCACCCGCCAGAACTGCGCGTCCCCGAACAGCTCGGCATAGTTCCCGAACCCCCGGAAGGCGGTCGGCTCCCCACCGCTGACCTGCGCCTGCGTGTACTCCAGGAACGAGATGAGCCCGAGCTGGTAGACGGGGTAGACGAGCAACCCGCCGAGGACGACGAGAGCAGGGGCGAGGTAGATC
>NZ_JBHYMS010000062.1:0-42877 GCF_042743185.1 Inquilinus sp. NPDC058860
CCCCCTAGCCCCCTCCCGCGAGGGGAGGGGGGACTCGTTTTTGCTTCGGCCGATGTCGTTTCCGGCCTTCCTGCAGGACACGACACGATGACCGGCAATGGCTCGTCCATCCCCGAGCGGGCCGAGGTCCTGGTGATCGGCGGCGGCATCAACGGCATCAGCACCTTCCGCGAGCTGGCGCTGCAGGGCATCGACGTGGTGCTGGTCGAGCGCGACGATTTCTGCTCCGGCGCCAGCGCCGCTTTGTCCCGCATGGTGCATGGCGGCCTGCGCTATCTGGAGAACGGGGAGTTCCGGCTGGTCCGCCAGTCGCTGCAGGAGCGCGACCGGCTGCTGCGCAACGCCTCGCATTACGTCTCGCCCCTGCCGACCCTGGTGCCGGTCACGGCGCGGGTCCGCGGCACGCTGGCGACGATCGGGGCCTTCCTCGGCATCGCCGACCGGCCGCAGGCGCGGCCCGGCCTGATGATCCGGGCCGGCCTCGCGCTCTACGACCTCTTGTCCTGGCGCAGCCGGACCATGCCGCGGCACCGCGGCATCGGCCGGGCGAAGCTGCAGCGCCTGGCCAAGGGCATCACCCGACGGGCGGTGGCGGGGGTGCTGTACTACGACGCCCGCGTCACCCAGCCGGAGCGGCTGGGCATCGAGCTCTTGCTCGACACCGAGGCCGAGACCGGCGCCCGCGCCTTCTCCTACACCGAGATCACCGGCCGCGACGGCGACGGCCTGGCCTGGCGCGACCGGTTGACCGGCGCCAGCGGGCGGATCGCGCCGCGCGTGGTGGTGAACGCCACCGGCGCCTGGGTCGACCTCGTCGGCGGCGCCATCGGTCCGGCCACCAACCGCCGCCGGGTCCAGGGCACCAAGGGGTCGCATCTGATGATCCGCAACCGGGCGCTGCAGGAGGCGCTGGGCGACCGGATGATCTATTTCGAGAATGCCGACGGCCGCATCTGCATCGCCTTCAACCATGCCGGCGCCGCCATGGTCGGGTCGACCGACATCCGGATCGACGACCCGGACGACGCGGTCTGCCTGGACGACGAGAAGCGCTACATGCTGGAAGCGCTCGGCGGCATCTTCCCGGATCTGAAGGTGCGCGAGGACGAGATCGTCCATGTCTTCACCGGCGTCCGGCCGCTGCCGGTCAGCGAGGACGAGGCGACCGGGCGGATCAGCCGCGACCATGCGGTCGAGGTCGACCCGGCGGGCGCGCTGCCCTTCGCCGTCCTGACCCTGATCGGCGGCAAATGGACCACCTTCCGCGCCTTCGGCGAGGAGGTCGCCGACCTGGCCCTGGCCCAGCTCGGCCGGCCGCGCCGGGTCGGCACCCACGACCTGGCGATCGGCGGCGGCCGGGATTTCCCGCGCGACGCCGAGGCCCGGTCGCGCTGGCAGCGGGACCAGGCCGCCGCCGCTGGCCTGCCGCTGGCGCGCTTCCAGGCGCTGAGCGAGCGCTACGGCAGCCGCGCCGTCGCTATCGCCCGCTTCCTCGGCCAGGGACCGGACGCGCCGGTCGCCGCCGCCCCCGACTATTCGCGGCGCGAGCTGCAATACCTGATCGAGACCGAACGGGTGCGCGACATCGGCGACCTGCTGCTGCGCCGCACCCTGCTGGGGATGGAAGGCCGGATCACGCCGGCCCTGGTGGCGGAGGCGGGGGCGCTGGTCGCGTCCAGCCTGGGCTGGACCGAGGCCGAGACCACGGCCGCCGCCGCCCGCTTCGACGACATCATGGCCCGCCGCCACCGCGTGCAGGCCGCGCAACACTGAGGGGTTTCCGATGTATCTGACCAAGAAGGTCCGCCTGAACCGGCTGATGCGGAACGGCCGCTGCCTCGATGTCGCGATCGACCACGGCGTCTGCAACGAGCCGTCCTTCATGGCGGGGCTGGAGGACATGGCGGGCGTGGTCAGCATGCTGGCCGCGGCCGGGCCGGACGCGATCCAGATGAATTACGGCCAGGCCGACCTGCTGCAGTCGATGCCCGGGCAGAACCGCCCGGCGCTGGTGATGCGCGTCGACATGGGCAACCCCTACAACCGCCAGCGCCATCGCGAGATGTGGGCGCTGCTGCAGAACGAGACCGACCCGATCCTGCCGGCGCTGCGCCTTGACGCGGCCTGCGTGGTGGTGAACCTGTTCATGCTGCCGGACGAGCCGGGCCTGTTCCGGCAATGCGTGCAGAACATCAGCCGGCTCGGCAACGACTGCGAGAGATACGGCATGCCGCTGATGGTCGAGCCGCTGGTGATGCAGCCGAACGAGCGCGGCGGCTACCTGGTCGACGGCGACGCCGAGAAGATCGTCACCCTGGTCCGCCTGGCGCGCGAGCTGGGCGCCGACATCGTCAAGGCCGATCCGACCGACGATCCCGCCGACTTCCGCCACGTGGTCCAGGCGGCGCGCTGCCCGGTGCTGGTGCGCGGCGGCGGCAAGGCGGACCTGCGGCGGGTGTTCGACACCTCGGCCGCGCTGATGGCCCAGGGCGCGCACGGCATGGTCTATGGCCGCAACATCTACCAGCACGACAACCCCGGCGCCGTGGTGGCGGCACTGATGGCGATGATCCATGACGGCGCCGACGCCGACGCCGCCTGGGCGATCTACCGCAACGGTGGCGGCCGATGAGCGCCTGGCTGGGCATCGACGCCGGCAACACCGGCGTCAAGGCGCTGCTGTTCGACGATGCGGGGCGCGAGCTGGCCTGCGCCCATCGCGACACCGGCGGCCACAGCCCGGAGCCCGGGATGGTCGAGCGCGACATCGGCCGCCTGCGGACCGACCTCGCCGATCTCGTCCGCGAGCTGCTGGACAAGAGCGGCCTGCACGGCCGCGACATCGCCGGCATCGGCACCTCGGGCCATGGCAACGGCCTGTATCTGCTCGACGCCGAGGGCGGGCCGCTGGCGGCGATCCAGTCGCTCGACTCCCGCACCGCCGGGCTGGTCGAGGAGTGGGCGGCCGGCGGGGTGGGGGAGGAAGCGGCGGCGATCTGCCTGCAGCGGCCCTGGCCGTCGCAGACGCCGGCGCTGCTGGCCTGGATGGCGCGCCACCGGCCGCAGGTGCTGGCCCGCGCCGCCCATGTGCTGATGTGCAAGGACCTGGTGGTCCACGCCCTGACCGGGCGGGTGGCGACCGACGTCACCGACATGGCCGGGGCCGGGCTGCTGCGCCTGCCCGAGAACCGCTACGATGACACGCTGCTCGAGATCTACGGCCTCGGCGGCGTCGCCGCCAAGCTGCCGCCGCTGCACTGGCCGACCGACCGGATCGGCACGGTGTCGGCGGAGGCCGCTTCGCGCACCGGCCTGGCCGAGGGCACGCCGGTGGTCGCCGGCTTCTTCGACGTGGTGGCCAGTGCCGTCGGCGCCGGCGTCACCCGCCCGGGCCAGGCCTCGATCATCCTCGGCACCTGGAGCATCAACCAGGTGGTGGTCGACGCGCCGCTGGACGGGGTGTTCATGTCGACCGGCATGGCGCCCGGCCGCTTCCTGTCGATGGAGAACTCGGCCACCTCGGCGACCAATCTGGAATGGCTCGCGCATCACCTCCTGGCGCAGGATTCCCGGCGCGCGGGGGGCAGCGCCTTCGCCCTGGCCGACGCCCTGGCCGCCGCGGCGCCGCCCAAGGCCGACGGGCCGATGTACCACCCCTATCTCTACGGCGCCGCCGGCGATCCGTCCGCCCGCGCGGGGTTCTTCGGCCTGGCCGGCTGGCACGACGGCGGCGACATGGTGCGGGCGGTGTTCGAAGGCGTCGCCTTCGCCCATCTCGCCCATGTCGAGAAGCTGCTCGCCGCCGGCGCCCGGCTGCGCGGCATCACCGTCTCCGGCGGCGGCGCCCGCAGCCCGGTCTGGCCGCAGATGATCGCCGATGTGCTGCGGCTCCCGGTCAAGGTCGCGGCGCAGGCGGAGACGGGGGCGCTCGGCGCCGCCATGGCCGCCGCGGTGGGGGGCGGCCGCTTCGCCAGCCTGGACGAGGCCGCCGCCGCGATGGTGGCGCCGTCGCGCGAGATCGTGCCCGACCCCTGCCTGGCCGGCTTCTATCAGCGCCGCTTCGCCCTGTGGCAGGCGGTCGGCCGCAGCCTCGCGCCGCATTGGGCGGCGCTGCGGGACATCGGCCAGGCATAAGCCCCGAGGCTCGGCCTCTGCATTTTTCCGACCAGGAGACCCCATGTCCGCGATCGCCTTGCCGCGCCTGATGCGGATCGGCGCCGGCGCCCTCGACGAGCTTCCCCCGGCGCTGGCCCAGCTAGGGCTGCGGCGGCCGGCGATCGTCACCGACCGGTTCCTGGCCGGCAACGGCGCCCTCGACCGCCTCCGCGCCGTGCTGGCCGAAGCCGGCATCCCAGCACGCGCCTTCACCGACACCATTCCCGATCCGACCTCGGCCGTGGTCGACGCCGCCGTGGCCTTCATCCGCGAGGGCGATCATGACTGCGTCATCGGCTTCGGCGGCGGCAGCCCGATCGACACCGCCAAGGCGGCCGCGGTGCTCGGCGTCCGCGGCGGCGCCATGCGGGCGCTGAAGGCGCCGCACCAGGAGGATGCGCCGGGCCTGCCGATCGTCGCCATCCCGACCACCGCCGGCACGGGGTCGGAGGCCACGCGCTTCACCATCGTCACCGACGAGGCGACGGACGAGAAGATGCTCTGCGCCGGCCTGGCCTATCTGCCCAGCATCGCCATCGTCGATTACGAGCTGACCCTGGGCAAGCCGCGCCGGCTGACGGCCGACACCGGCATCGACGCCCTGACCCATGCGATCGAGGCCTATGTCTCGCGCCGCGCCTCGCCCTTCACCGACGCGATGGCGCTGGCCGCCATGCGGTCGATCTGGGCGCATCTGCGCACCGCCTGCGACGACCCCGGCAACCGGGCGGCGCGCGAGGGGATGATGCTGGGCTCGCTGCAGGCCGGCATCGCCTTCTCCAACGCCTCGGTGGCTCTGGTGCACGGCATGAGCCGGCCGATCGGCGCGCATTTCCATGTCGCCCACGGCCTGTCCAACGCCATGCTGCTGCCGGTGGTGACGGAATGGTCGGCGCCGGCGGCGCTGCCGCGCTACGCCGCCTGCGCCGTGACGATGGGGCTGGCGGAGGCGGGGGAGGGCGACGAGGCCGCGGCCGGCCGGCTGGTCGAAGCCCTGCACTGGATCAACGCCGAGCTCGACGTGCCGACGCCGCGGGCCTACGGCCTCGATGCGCGGCGATGGGACGATCTGCTGCCGCTGATGGCGGAGCAGGCCCTGGCCTCGGGCTCGCCGGCGAACAACCCGCGGGTCCCCGACACCTCGACGATCCAGGATCTGTATCGCCGCGCCTGGGGGTGACCTCCGGGCCTATGGCGTCCGGCCCTTGCTCCGCAGCCACTCCTCGTATTCCGGTCGCGCCGCGTCGCTCAGCGGGTAGTAGCGCCGCAGGTCGCCGCCCTGGGACAGGCGCTCGCGCGAGAACTCCTCCCACTCATGGTGCTGGGTCGCCTTCTCGATCACCTCCGGCGCCAGCGCCACCGGCACCACCACGGCGCCGTCGTCGTCGGCGACGATGATGTCGCCCGGCATCACCAGCACGCCGCCGCAGGCGATCGGGATGTTGACGCCGAAGGGCATCAGGTCGGTCTGGGTGTGGAAGTTCGGGGTCACGCCGCGCAGCCAGAAGCCGAGGTCCAGCCGGCCGGTGTTCGGATAGTCGCGGATGCAGCCGTCGATCACCACGCCCAGGCCGCCCCGGCCCTTGAAATAGGTCAGCATCATGTCGCCGAAGACGCCGCTCTTCATGTCGCCGCGAGCGTCGACGACGACGATGTCGCCCTTCTGGGCGTGATACAGCACGTGCCGGTGCAGCTGCTTCTCCGGCTCGGCGTATTCGTCCTCGCCGTACAGGTCCTCGCGCTTCGGCATGAACTGCAGCGTCAGCGCCGGGCCGGCGATCGCCTTGCCCTTGGTCCAGGCCACAGGGCCGCAGATATGGGTGTTGCGGATGCCCATATGGGCGAGGGTGCTGCTGGCCGTGGCGGCGCCGATCGCCTGCAGCGCCGCCGACCATTCCGCCGGCGGCCGCTTGATGTCGTGGGTCTCGATCATTCTGGGTTCGCTTTCTCTTTGAAAATCAATGGTTTCTGTCTGGATTCCCCCTTTCTGTCATGCCCGGGCTTGACCCGGGCATCCAGAGAGCGTCGAGATCTTCTGGATTGCCGGGTCAAGCCCGGCAATGACAGGGGAGGGGACGGCGGCGGCTAAGGCTCGTCGCCGAAGTACTTGGTTCCCGGCTGCAGATGCGCCTTGGCCACGTCCTCGTTCAGCGTCAGCCCATGACCCGGCCGGTCGTTCAGGTGGATGAAGCCGTCGACGATCGGCGGGCCGCCATCGACCAGGTCGCTCCACCACGGCACATCATGGGCGTGGAATTCCATCACCAGGAAGTTGTTCATGGCGGCGCAGACATGGGCGCCGGCGACGGTGCCGATCGGGCTGGCCACGTTGTGCGGCGCGATCGGGATGTAATAGAGGTCGGCATGGTCGGCGACCTTCTTGGCCTCGGCCAGCCCGCCCATCTTCGGGATGTCCGGGGCGATGATCCGCGCCGCCTGCTTCTCGATCAGCTCGCGGTAGCCGTGCTTGCGGTACAGGTTCTCGCCGGTGCAGATTGGGGTCTTCGTCGAATGGGTGACGTGGCGCTGCGCCTCGATGTTCTCCGGCGGCACCGGGTCCTCCAGCCACAGCAGGTCGAACGGCTCCAGCGCCTGGGCCAGCTTGATGGCGTCGTTGACCCCGAATTTCCAATGCGCGTCCATCGCCACCATGATCTCGGGCCCGACCGCCTCGCGCACGGCGCGGACGACATCGACCATCCAGGCCATCTCGCGCGACCCGATGGTGCGGTTGAACGGCTCGAACCACTGCCGGCGCGGGTTCGGGTCGTCCGAGATGTCGATCGTGTAGGGGTTGCGGGTGTCGAGGTCGAACTTGATGGCGCTGAACCCGTCCGCCACCACCTCGCGCGCCTTGGCGGCGTAGGAGGACGGCTCCGGCGTGTCGCCGGCATGGCAGTCGGCATAGATCCGGATCCTGTCGCGGAAGCGGCCGCCGAAGAAGGTCGAGATCGGGGTCTGCAGCGCGCGGCCCAGCAGGTCCCACAGCGCGATCTCGATGCCGCTGATCGCTGTCACGGTGGCGCCGGCCTGCGAGCCCTCGCCGGACAGGCAGCGGATCAGGATCTCGACGATCTTGCCGATATTGACCGGGTCCTCGCCGATGATGACCGGCTTGGCCTTGTGCACCAGCTCGGCGACGCCGGCGCCCCAATAGGCCTCGCCCAGGCCGGTGATGCCGGCATCGGTCTCCACCTTCACCAGCACCCAGGGGAAGTTCCCCGCGATGACGGCGGTGCGCAGATTGGTGATCTTCACGTGCTTCCCTCCGAGAGCCGGCCCGCTTGATCGGGCCGATTGATGCGTCAGGCGGCCGGCAGCGCCTGGCCGGTCCTGCCGTCGAACAGGTGCAGCTTCTGCTGGTCGAATTCGAGCCAGACCGGCTGGTCGATCCCGAGCTTGACGTCGGGCGTGACGCTGACCACCAGCGGGACCGAGCCCAGATGCACATGGGCGTAGGTGATGTCGCCGGTCGGCTCGACCGTGTAGACCCGGCCGGCGACCGCGCCGGGCGTTTCCTCGCGGTGCAGCCGGATGGTGCTGTGCCGGGCGCCCAGCACGATCTCGCCGTCGGTCGCCGCCCGGGCCTTGCGGGCATTGGCGTCGGACAGGGCGCAGCGCCAGCCGTCCGGGCTCTCGATCTCGGCGCCGTTGCCGGCCACCCGGGCCCGCACCAGGTTCATCGCCGGGCTGCCGACGAAGCCGGCGACGAAGGTGTTGACCGGGTGCTCGAACACCTGCTCCGGCGTGTCGTATTGCTGCAGCACGCCGCCGCTCATCACCGCCATCTTGTCGGCCATGGTGACGGCTTCCATCTGGTCGTGGGTGACGTAGATCACCGTCGCCCCCAGATCCTGGTGGAAGCGCTTCAGCTCGGCCCGCATCTGGGTGCGCAGCTTGGCGTCCAGGTTCGACAGCGGCTCGTCCATCAGGAACACGCGCGGGTCGCGCACCAGGGCCCGGCCCAGCGCCACGCGCTGCTGCTGCCCGCCCGACAGCTCGCGCGGCCGCCGCTCCAGCAGATGCTCGATGTCCAGCAGCTTGGCGGCGGCCCGGACCTTGGTCTCGATCTCGGCGGCCGGCAGCTTCCGCATCTTCAGCGGGAAGGCCAGGTTCTTGAAGATCGTCTTGTTCGGGTACAGGGCGTAGTTCTGGAACACCATGGCGATGTCGCGGTCCTTGGGATCCAGGTCGTTGACCAGCCGGTCGCCGATCTGGATGTCGCCGTCGCTCAGCTCGATCAGCCCGGCCACCAGGTTCAGCGTCGTCGTCTTGCCGCAGCCGGACGGGCCGACCAGGGCCACGAACTCGCCGTCGCCGACCGTCAGCGAGACATGGTCGACGACGGTCAGGTCGCCGTACCGCTTGACCACGTCCCGCAGGACCACCTCCGCCATGGGCTCCCCTTCTCGTCAGGACTTGACCGCGCCCTCGGTCAGGGCGCGGACGAAGTATTTCTGCAGGACCAGGAACAGCACGACGACCGGCACGCTCATGATGAACGACGCCGCCATCAGCCCCGGCCAGTTGGTCGCGTATTCGGTGAAGAAGCGTTCCAGCCCGACCGGCAGGGTCAGCTTGCTCTTGTCGTTGATGAAGGTCAGGGCATAGACGTATTCGTTCCACGCCAGGACGAAGGAATAGATCGCGGTGGCGATGATGCCGGGCGTGGACAGCGGCATGACCACGAACAGGAAGGCCTGGAACCGCGTCGCGCCGTCGATCCGCGCGGCTTGCTCCAGCTGCGGCGGGATGTTGTCGTAGAAGCCTTTCAGCAGCCAGATCGACAGCGGCAGGCCGAAGGTCAGGTAGGTCAGGATCAGCGACCAGGCCGTGTTCACCAGCCCCATCCACTTCATCATGATGAACAGCGGCATCAGGAAGACCACGGCCGGGAACATGTTCCGGACCAGCACCGCGTAGAACAGCAGCTTGCGGCCGGGGAAGCGGAAGCGCGAGAAGGCGTAGGCCGCCGGCACCGCGATGGCGACGCCGAGGATCGTGGTCGCGGTCGACACCATGATGCTGTTCAGCAGGTAATGCAGGAACTCCTGCCCGACCTCGTTGGCGGGGGACAGGAGGCGCGTGTACTGCTCCAGCGTCGGCTCCGACGGGATCCATTCCGGCGGGTATTGCAGGGCAGCGAACTGCGTCTTCACCGAGGTCAGCAGCATCCACGCCATCGGCAGCACGGTGAAGATGCCGAGCAGGACCAGGTAGACGATGCGGGCCACGCCCCAGGGGCCGGCCTTGCCGCGGCGGCGCTTCGGGGCGGGCCGCTGTTCAAGCGTGACGGCGCTCATTCCGGCTTCCTCTCGCCCTGGGTCAGCGCCCGGACGTAGAACCAGCCCAGCGCCATCATCACCACGAACAGGATCACCGAATAGGCCGAGGCGATGCCGAAGCGGATGCGGCCGAAGGCCAGCTGGTAGATCTGGGTGATCCAGATGTCGGACGACCCGGCCGGGCCGCCGCCGGTCATGATCCAGGGGATGGTGAAGCCGTTCAGGTTGGTGACCAGCAGCAGCAGCACGGTCACCATCGTCACCCCCTTCAGATGCGGCATGGTGATATGCCAGAAGCGCTGCCAGACACCGGCGCCGTCGACCTTGGCGGCGCGGTGCAGCTCGTCCGGCACGGTCTGCAGCCCGGCCAGCAGCATGATCATGGCGAAGGGGAACTCCTTCCAGACATTGACCACGATCAGCGACGGCAGCGAGGTGTGGACGTTGTCCAGGAAGTTGATCGGCATCTCGGTGATGCCGAAGGCCACCGACAGCGCCCCGATCACGCCGAAATCGCTGTGGTACAGCCAGCGCCAGACATAGGAGGCGGCGACGGCGCTGATCACATAGGGGATCAGGAACAGCCCGCGCAGCATGCCCCGGCCGATGAAGGCGCTGTTCAGCGACAGGGCGGCGCCGAGGCCCAGGATGAAGGCGAAGAAAGTCGAGTACACCGTCCAGATCAGGGTGTTGATCGTGACTTCGCGGAAGCTGTCGCTACCCAGGATGCGGCTGTAGTTGTCGAGGCCGACATAGGTCTTGTCGGCCATCGCCAGGCTGGGCGGTGTGTTGAAGAACGACAGGTAGACCGTGTCGTAGATCGGGTAGCCGATCACCAGCAGCATCACCGCGAAGGCCGGCAGGATGTAGAGGTAGTCGGCCCAGTGGCGGGCGATGCGTCGCATCAGGCCAGGGCGGCGGGGTGCCGCCCGTGCCCGGGGCGCATCGTCCTGCGCGGCAGCCATGGTCACGCCCGAGCTCTCCTCTGCGGGGGAAAGGGGCGGCCGGCGCCTCAGGCACCGGCCGGGTGCGGGACGGGGCCTAGAGGCCCGACAGCAGGTCCTTGATCTTGCTGGCGGCGTCGTCCGCCGCCTCGGCCACGGTCATCTTCCCGGTCAGCGCGTTCTGCATCATGTTCGGGACGATGATGTTCATGATCTCCGCCGATTCCGGGATCACCGGGAACGGGATCCCGCTCGGCAGCATCGAGGTGGTGACGTTCAGGAACTTGATCTCGTCCAGCCGCTGCTTCATCCACTTGGTTCGGAAGCCGCGGGTGTTGCCGGGGTTGGAGCCGACCCAGGCCACCTTGGTCGACCATTCCGGCCCGGTGGCGAAGGCGATGAAGGCCCGGGCGGCGTCCTTGTCCAGCCCGCCATCGACCACATCCGGGTTGAAGATGTGGGCGTTGGAGCCGCCGAACACCACGGCGCGCCGCGCCGGCCCCTTCGGGATCAGCCCATAGCGCATGTTCGCCACCACCGCGTCCGCCACCGCCTTGTCGGCGCCGGTCGCCTTCTTGGCGCGGTCCAGCATCGTGGCGTATTCCAGCGGGTGGCTGATCATCATCGCCAGCTGGCCCGAGATGAACGGGTCCTGGTTCTCGGTCTGGGTGTTGGTCAGGGCCGAGGTCGGCACCGACTTGTCCCGGACATACATGTCGTAGGAGGCCTGCAGCGCGGCCTTGGAGCCGTCGTTGTTGATGTAGACGTCCTGGTAGGCCGGGCTCGGCTCGGCCTCGTCCAGCGCGCCGCCGCCGTAGGCCCAGCATTGCGGCATGTAGCGGAACGGCGTGTTGCCGGCATTCGGGCGGGCCACCAGGCCGTAGCCGTTCTTGCCGGTCTTGTCCTTGATCTGCTTGGAATAGGCGACGAGGTCGTCCCAGGTCGCCGGCGGGCTCTCGGGGTCGAGGCCGGCCTCCTTGAAGATCCCGGCGTTCCAGATCAGCGCCATGGTCTCGTTGTTGGTCGGCACCCCGTAGGTCTTGCCCTTCCAGGTCACCGACTTCATCGCGCCGGGCCAGAAATCGGCGGTGCGATACCCGACCTGCTCGGGCGACAGTTCGCTGAGCTGGCCCTTGGCCGCGAACTCCACGCCCCACAGGATCGGCAGCTTCGCCGCCATCGGCGCGGCGTTGCCGAGCGCCGCGGCGCGCAGCTTGTTCAGCATCTGGTTGTAGTCGAGGTTCTGCTTCTCGACCGCGATGTTCGGGTAGGTCTTGGCGAAGGTGTCCCAGAACTGGGTGTCGATCTCGTGGTCGATCCGGGGCGACGCCTCGTTCGGCCCGACATACCAGTAGGTCAGCCGGCCCTTGTAGTCGAGCGGCACCACCTTGGCGCATTCCGCCGCGGTGTCGACCTCGAGCGTGCCGGCGATGCTGCTGATGTAGTCGGGCGTCCAGTTGGCGATGTCGATGCCCGTGTCCTGCGCCAGGGCGCGGAGCGGGCCGAGCCCGGCGGCCAGTGCCCCGGCCCCGGCGGCATAGCCGAGGAAGCGGCGGCGGTCGACGGCATGGGGAAAGAGGTCACCAGCATGAGGCTTGGTCATGAGCGGTCCTCCCAATGGCCTCGCTTGTCGTCTGCGAGTTCCGGGTCAGCCTAGGCTTCGGGGGCAAAACGCGTCAAGGAAGATGCGCAACAAGTTGCGGTTTTTGTTATGTTGTTAGTCAGCGGCATTCCCCGACCGACCGTTCAATCGAAGAATGCCCTGTCCTCGTCGGTCAGGTACGGCCGGGCGCGCTCGGGGTCGATTTCGACGCCCATGCCGGGCCGGTCCCACACCTCGATCAGCCCGTCGCGGACGATCGGGTCCGGCAGGCCGTCGACGATGTCGTACCACCAGGAAGGGTTGCCGCTCGGATACTCGAAGGCGATGAAGTTGTTCGGCAGCGTGGCCGAGACCTGGACCAG
This sequence comes from Inquilinus sp. NPDC058860, assembly GCF_042743185.1. Taxonomy (NCBI): domain Bacteria; kingdom Pseudomonadati; phylum Pseudomonadota; class Alphaproteobacteria; order Rhodospirillales; family Rhodospirillaceae; genus Inquilinus; species Inquilinus sp. NPDC058860. The sequence goes on from NZ_JBHYMS010000062.1 coordinate 12,350, forward strand.
CGCGGCCAGGCCCAAGAGGCCGTTGCCGGTGCCGTGCGGCGCCATCAGGATGCCGTGCAGATGGGCGTATTCGGCGATCCATTTCAGCTCGGCGATGCCGCCGACATCGCAGGGATCGGGGCCGACCACGTTGACCGCGTGGCCCTCGATCAACGCCTTGAAGTTCTGGCGCAGATAGATCTGCTCGCCGGTGTGGATCGGGGTCGAGGTGGCGCGGGTCACCTCGCGGTACACGTCGGCGTTGACATAGGGCACGTAGTCGCCGGTGATCAGGTCCTCGAGCCAAAGCAGATTGTACGGCTCGACCGCGCGGGCGAAGCGGATCGCGTCCGGCACGGTCCAGCCCGGGCCGCAGTCCAGCGCCAGCGCGACCCTGTCGCCCAGCACCTCCTTCATCGCCGCGACGCAGTCGACCATGTGCTTCAGGCCGCGCTCGGTGATCAGCCCGGAATCCATGGCGCCGTGGAACACGCTCTGGCCCGGATTGCCGTAGTAGAAGCCCGGCACCTCCCGCTTCATCGGGCTGTGGAAGCCGATGCCCTGCTTGATCATGGTGAAGCCCTCGGGCAGGGCCATCTGCCGCTTGGCGTCGGCGGCGTAGTGCTCCGGCTCGTAGCCGGCCATCGGCACGCGCAGCGAGCCGTTGTAGACCCGCACATGGTCGCGCACCTTGCCGCCCAGCAGCCTGTGCACCGGCAGCCCCGCCGCCTTGCCGGCGACGTCCCACAGCGCCATCTCGATGGCGCTGACCGCGGCCCCCCAGGGCTTGAAGGCGCCGCGCTGGCGGATCCGCGTCATGGTCCGTTCGACCAGCGTCGGGTCCTCGCCGATCAGGGCGTCGCGGAAATGCAGGATGTGCGGCTTCAGATACGGCTTGTAGGATTCGACCTCGCCATAGCCGCTGAGGCCCTGGTCGGTGACGATGCGCACGATCGGGTTCTTGCCGATCACGGCGCATTTCAGATCGACGATCTTCATGGCGGCCCGCTTGGTGGGGGACGGGCACTGCCGCCCACCCGGTGTTTCCTCTCCGCTGCCCTTTTTATGTCCGATCTAGGCAGTCGATGGCCGAGCCTAACACAGGCAAGGGTCATTGCAACTTGTTAGGTGCCCCTGGCTCGCGAGAATACTCAAAAACCGTCATTGCGAGGAGGGACGGGGTTACTTCGCCCGCTTCAGCACCGGCGCCAGCCAGGCCGTGGGCGCCGCCGGGCCGGTCGAGCCGCGGGTGACGATCTCGGCCACCAGCGCCAGGCGCACCGGCGGCCGGGAGGCGGCCTCGGCATCGCCCAGCCGGTCGGCGATGCAGCGGACCATGGCGGCGCCGATCTCGACCTGCGGCGTCCGCACCGTGGTCAGCCGCGGCGATACCTGCGACGCCGCGGCGAAGTCGTTGAACCCGACCACCGAGATGTCCTCGGGCACGCGGATGCCCAGGCGCAACAGGTCCGAGACCACGTTCACGGCGATGCCGTCATGGGCGCAGAACAGCGCCGTCGGCGCGCCGCCGCGCCGGAGATGGGCGAGGAAGGCGTCGCGGAATCCCTCCGTCTCGTCGAAGACGATGTCCTCGGCCGTCGTGCCCGGCGCCTCCAGCATGCCGTCGCGGAAGCCGCGATAGCGTTCGGCCCGGCCGAGCGGCAGGGTGCTGCCATGGACGAAGGCGACGGCCTTGTGGCCGAGGCCGAGCAGCAGCCGGGCCACGCCGACCCCGGCCTCCCAGTCGGCGCCGACCACCTGGTCGATCCGCTCCATCGCGCCGACATAGGTGGCGCAGACCACCGGCAGGCCGGTGCGCGCGGCGAGGGCGGAGATCTCCTGCGGCCGCGGCACCGCCAGGATCAGCCCGGCCACGGCGCTGTCCAGCGGGCCGCCCTCGGCCAGGTGACGGGCCTGGCGCGGCACGATCGAGAAGCCCAGCCGCTCGCCCTCGCGCTCGGCGCCGTGCAGCATGTTCAGCCACAGCTCGCTGGCGACCGGGTCGATCTCCTGCCGGATGAACAGGATCTGGCCGTTGGCGGCCGGCAGCTCCTGGCTGCGGCGGTATCCGAGGGCGTGGGCGGCGCGCAGCACCCGGCTGCGGGTGGCCTCGCCGACGCCGGACTTGCCGGACAGGGCGCGGGACACCGAGAACTTCGAGATCCCGAGCCGGTCGGCGATGTCCTGGATGGTGACGCGGCCTGAGCTCATGCGGGGTTGCGCTCCTGTTTGGGCCGCACCTTCTGCCGCAGCGCCGGTTCTGCCGTCAACATCGTCACATGCGGCCAGCCTGCCTTGCGCAACTTGTTTGGTAATGGTAGCAAATTACCTAACGAACAGCAAACTGCGGGAGGGCATCATGGCCACAGGACGCCTGGATGACGCTGCCATGGGCAGGGTCGAGAATGCCGCGTCGACCCATTCCCGGCCGAGCGAGCTCAGGATCACCGACCTGCGGGTTGCGGTGGTGGTCGGCAGCGGCTACCACCCGATCATCCGCATCGACACCAACCAGGGCATCTCCGGCCTCGGCGAGGTGCGGGACGGCGGCCATGCCGAATACGCCCTGCAGTTCAAGCACATGCTGCTGGGGCAGAATCCCTGCAATGTCGACATGATCTTCTCGGCCCTGCGCCGCTACGGCAATTGGGGGCGGGAAGGGGGCGGCGTCTCCGGCATTGAGATCGCGCTGTGGGACCTGGTCGGCAAGGCCTATGGCGTGCCTTGCCACCAGTTCCTCGGCGGCAAGCACCGCGACCGGGTGCGGATCTACGGCGACACGCCGGCCCCGGCCCAGCCGACGCCGGAGGGCTATGTCGAGGCGGTGCTGCGCCGCAAGGCCTTGGGCCTGACCTTCATCAAGTTCGACCTGCCGCCGCGCTTCTTCAACGCGGTCGACGGCGCCCTGGTCGGGCAGGCGACGAAGCACGAATACGAGCTGGCCAAGGCCTGGCGCGCGCCGGGGGCCGGGCGGGGCATCAAGCTCAGCCAGAAGGGCATCGCCGCCGCGGTCGACGTGGTCCGGGCGGTGCGCGAGGCGGTTGGCGCCGAGATCTCGCTGTGCATCGACCATTTCGGCGAGGGCTTCGTGACCGCCGACGAGGCGATCCGCCTCGGCCACGCGCTGGAGCCGTTCGACCTCGCCTGGGTCGAGGACCCGCTGCCCTGGCACGATTTCGCCGGCCACAAGAAGGTGGCCGACGCGCTGCTGACCCCGGTCGCGGCGGGCGAGGAGTTGTATCTCTGGGACGGCTTCCGCGAGCCGATCGAGACCCGCGCCTTCGACATCCTGCACCCCGACCTGCTGACCTCCGGCGGCATGCTGGAGACCAAGCGCATCGCCGATTACGGCGAGCGCTTCGGCCTGGCGACCGCGCTGCACGCCTGCTGCACCCCGATCGGCCTGATGGCCAATGTCCATTGCGGTGCCGCGATCTCCGGCCTGGTGGCGGTGGAGCACCACGGCCTCGACATTCCGCATTGGGGCGACCTGGTGACCGGGATCGACCCCGATTATCTCGAGGGCGGCTACGTCACCGTGCCGGATGCGCCCGGCCTGGGCATCGAGCTGAACGAGGAGGCGGTGGCGGCGCAGCTGCGCCATCCCGGCGCCCTGTTCCAGCCGACCGAGGAGTGGAACCGGATCCGCATCGGCTTCGAGCGCCGGTCGCGCGGCTGAGAGCGCGTCAGGCCGTTCGGGCCAAGCGGAGATGCTTGGTGCGGTCGTCGTTCAGCACGATGCCGTCGGCCACGAGGCGGACGGTGAACAGCCAGCCGCCCGCCTCGACCGCGCCGGGCTTCGGCGGCGTGTCCGAGATGGCCCTCCACGGTACGGCCAGATGGAGGTCCGGTGCCCGGGCCTCCAGCGCGGTCTGCCACACGCCATAGGGGGTGCGCAGCCGCAGCACGGTCTCGCCCTCCTCCGCGCCGATCTCGGCATCGAAGCCGGTGGCGGCGTCGGAATAGCGTCCGGCCAGGCCGGGCGTGGCGGGCAGGGCGGCATCGGCCAGGCGCCGGAAGCGCCGTGGGCGGCCGAACCAGCTGGTGTCCATGCCGCCGTCGTCGCGCGGCGTGAACTGCAGCGGCACGATGCCCCGCTCCGGCATGAAGGCGCCGTCGCCGACCTGCTCGATCGGCATGCCGCCGTTCATGTTGCTGACGAAGACGGGCTGCCCGTCCTTCACCGCGATGCCGAACACGTCGTCGCCGTCCTCGGCCCGGTACAGGCCGACGGCCCGTTTCAGCCGCTCGGTCGCCGCCGCGGTGCGCGGCGGGCCGGGCTCATGGCCCCGCACCAAGTCGAGGATCCGGCGGGCCAGGGAGAACGGGCCCATGTCGTCGGTGTTGCCGAGGATGACGACGCCGATCCCGGCTTCCGGGAAGCGCACCGATTCCGAGCGGCCACCGGCGACGCCGCCGCCATGGCCGATGCTGGCCAGGCCACGGTAGCGGCAGGTGACGAGGCCGAGGCCATAGGGCGACGGGATGCCGTCGATCACGGCGCCGGGCGCCGACATCCGGGCGACCATCTCCGGCGTGCCGACCTTCGGCGCGTCGAGATTGGCCAGCCACAGCCCCATGTCCTCGAGCGTCGAGACCATGCCGCCTTCGCCGCCCAGCACCACGCCCCATTGCGCCTTGTGCCAGCCATCGTCCGGGCCGCGGGTGTGGTGGTCCGCCAGCCGCGGCAGGATCTCCGAATCCCAGCGCATCAGCCGGGTGTCGCGCATGCCCAGCGGCCCGGTGATCCGCTCCTCCAGCAGGTCGTTGAAGCTCTTGCCGGAGACCTGCTCGACGATCTCCGACAGCAGGAAGAAGCCGGTGTTGCAGTAGATCAGGTCGGTGCCGGGCCGGAAGTTCACTCCCCTGTGGCCGGCGATGATCCGCCGCGCTCCGGCCCGGGTGGACGGCGCGCCGATGTCCAGCCCGCCCAGCATCATGATCTCCAGGAAATCGCGCAGGCCCCCGACATTGGCGGCCAGGTGGCGCAGCGTCACCGTCTGCGGATATTCCGGCAGCCAGGGCAGGTGGCGGCGGACGTCGTCCTCCAGCGACAGCCTGCCCTCGGCCTCCAGCATCAGCGCCAGCAGCACGGTGAACTGCTTGGTCTGCGACCCGATGCGGATCACCGTGCGCCCGTCGATCGGCACGGCCTGGGCCAGGTCGGCCATGCCGTAGCAGCCGCGATGGATCTCGCGCCCGTGCCGGGTGATGCTGACCGCGGCGCCGGGCGAATCCGGCCGGGCCCAGCGCGCGAACAGCGCGTCGATGCGGGCATTCAGGTCCGGGGGCAGGGGGCTGTCTTGGCTCATGGTGTCCTCCCGGGTATCAGGCGAAGGGGTTCTCCACGCGCGGCCAGAACGGCAGGCGGCGCTTGGTGTAGCCGATGCCGGCATAGTCGGGCGGGATCGCCCCCGGCGTGGTGACGTAGCGGATCTCGGCCGCGATCGGGGCGAAGCCGGCGTGGAAGTGCTGGGTCGACTTTACCACCACGACCGCCTTGCGCGACGGGTCGATGCCGAAGGCGGTGAATGCGTCGGGGGCGAAGGTCTGGCTGCGCAGCGTCACCAGCACCAGGTCGACGTCGTTGGCCGCCTGCACCCAGACGCCGCGGCCCAGCGGCGCCCAATCCTCGCTCAGCCCGGTCTGGTGCAGCTCCGGCAGCACCCGCTTGACCGTGATGCGCAGATCGACCGGGTCGCCCGAGGCCGGGCCGCATTTGCCGCCGATGCGCAGGTCGAAGCTCGCCCCTTCGCCGGCCTCCTCGCACAGCGCCACCGCCTGCGGGTCCCAGTAGCAGCCGCTGACCACGCTGCCGATGCCGCGGTCGATGATCCGGCGCAGGATGAAGGTGCTGTCGCCGGGCGCGCCGCCGCCGGCGTTGTCGGCCACGTCGGCCAGCACCACCGGGCCGCGCGGCGCCGCCAAGGCATGGTCCAGCGCCTCGTCCACCGTGTCGTGCGGCGTCGCGGTGGCATGGCGCAGGTCCCAGATCTCCCGGCCCAGATCCTCGGCCACGCGGCGGGCCCGGTCGCGGTCGCCGTCGGCCACCACCAGCATCCGGGCGCCGACATCCTCGACATCGCCCCAGGGGAAGCCGTGGCCGAAGGTGACGGACAGGATGCCGTCGCGGCCCTCCAGCGCCTGCATGCGGTCGACGAAACCGCGCATCGGCTCTATGGGCGTGCGCCACATGCCGATCATGCGGCAGTCGTGCAGCGCCATCACCGGCCGGATCTCGCCGCGGCGGGCGCGCAGGCACAGCTCGTACAGCTCGACGGCCCGCGGCGCCATGTCGGTGTGCGGGTATTCCTTGAAGCCGATGATCGCGGTGCAGGCCTCGACCATCCGGTCGGTCAGGTGGCAGTGCAGGTCCAGCTCCATCCCGACCGGCACATTCGGGCCGACGATCGCGCGCACCCGTTCGGCCGTGTCGCCCTCGCAGTCGTCAGTGCCGTCCGCCACCATCGCGCCATGCATCAGCAGCAGCACGATGTCGACCGGCCCGGCCCGCCGCAGATCCTCGAGGATGTCGTCGCGCAGGCTCTCGTAGAGAGACCGGATGGTGCGCCCGGCCGGCTGGGCGATGGCGGTGACGCTCTCGACCACCTCATGCCCGTCGCGCTCCGCCAGCCGGCGCCAGGTCTTCTGGCAGATCGTCTCGGCCGCCGTGCCGTCCAGGCTGGCGTCGCGCCGCCGGTAGGTCTCCGGCGCATAGAAGCTGGCGGCGCCGGTCGGCAGCGGCGAGAAGGTGTTGGTCTCGGTGACCAGGGCGGCGATGAAGATCTTCACGGATGCGGCTCCGTCGATGCAGGGCCGGCGCGGAACCGGCCGGGAGAGAGGGCGGCGGCGGTGATGCCCAGCCGGGCGAGATCCTTGGGGACCGGGCCGCCGCGCAGCAGCGCCGCCCCCAGCCGGGCCATGGCCGGCGCCGTCTGGAAACCATAGCCGCCCTGGCCGGCGCACCAGAAGAAGCCCGGCGCCTCCGGGTCGAAGCCCAGCACCGGCGTCTTGTCGGCGACGAAGCTGCGCAGCCCGGCCCAGCGATGGGTCAGGCGCCGGATCCGCAGCGTGGTCGCGCGCTCGATCCGGTCGACCGCGACGGCGATGTCGATCTCCTCCGGCTGGGCGTCGCAGGGCGGGCTCGGCGTCTCGTCGGCGGGGGAGCCCAGCAGCTTGCCGGCGTCCGGCTTGATGTAGAAGGTCTCGTCCAGGTCGACCACCATCGGCCAGCCGTCGACGGCATGGCCCGGCGCGTCGAACAGGAAGGCGGTGCGCCGCTTCGGCACCAGCCCGACCGGCGCGACCCCGGCCAGCGCGGCGATCGCGTCGGCCCAGGCCCCGGCGGCGTTGACCACGATGCCGGCCTCGACCGGGCCGGAAGCGGTCTCGATCCGCCAGCCGCCGCCGGGCAGCCGCGCCAGCGCCGTGACCTCGGCCTCGGTGCGGACCTCGCCGCCGCGCCGGCGCAGGCCGCGCAGCGACCCTTGCAGCATCCCGTTGGTGTCGAGGTCCAGCGCCTCCGGCTCGAACACCGCGCCGGCGACGCGGTGCAGCACCGGGAACCGGGCCGTGGTCTCGGCGGCGCCGAGTTCGCGCACGCTGGGCACCAGGGCCGCCAGCGCCTCCGCCCGGCTGCGGATCGCATCCTCCTGGCCCGGCCGGCCAACATGCATGGCGCCGCGCGGACGGGTCAGGACGAAGCCGGCGAAATCCTCCGGCGGGGCCTGCAGGACGTCGCGGCTGCCGGTCGACAGGGCGCGGACCACGGCGTTGCCGTAGGTCTCGGAGAACAGGGCGGCGGACCGGCCGCTGGCGTGGGTGCCGGGCTGGCTCTCGCGCTCCAGCAGCAGCACCCGGCAGTTATCCGCGGCGGCCCGGGCCAGCGACGCGCCGGCGATGCCTCCCCCGATCACGGCGATGTCGACGACATCCATCCGGCAGCTCTCCTTTGGCCGAAGACTGCGAAGCGATAGCGGTTATGTCAAATAGTTTATCGTATCGGAAAATTCGTGGTTCTTGCGATAAGGCCTGCACTCGACATAGGGTGACCGACCAACCATTGTTTCGACCAACCATCGGCCGGGTCCGCGCATGTCCAATCAGCCCAAGCTCGGGGAATGCCTGAAGGCGCTGCGGCGCCGGCACGGCTGGACGCTGCAGGACGTCAACCGGCGGACCGGGGTGGCGGTTTCGACCCTGTCGAAGGTCGAGAACGACCAGATGTCGCTGACCTACGACAAGCTGCTGCAGATCAGCGAAGGGCTGGGCATCAACCTGGCCGAGCTGCTGGCGCCGCCGACGGGATCGGGGGCGGCGCTGGCCCGGCGGTCGATCAGCCGGCCGGGGGAGGGGCTGCTGCAGGTCACCCAGAACTACGACTACCTGTATCTCTGCACCGAGCTGCAGCGGAAGCGGATGGTGCCGGAGGTCGGCCGGGTGAAGACCCGCACCATCGAGGAGTTCGGCCCGCTGATCCGCCATTCGGGGGAGGAGTTCATCTACGTCCTGGAAGGGGCGATCGAGGTGCACACCGACCACTACGCCCCGGTGCGGCTGGAGAAGGGCGGCAGCATCTACATCGACAGCACCATGGGCCATGCCTACATCTCGGTGGGCGAAGGCGACGCCACGGTGCTGGCCGTCTGCTCCAGCCCCGACCCCGACCTCGAGGGGACGCTGCGCTCGCTGTTTACGGTCTGAGGTCTCGCCCGAGAATAAGCGAACCGGCTGATGATCGGACTTCCATCCAAACTGTCATGCCCGGGCTTGACCCGGGCATCCAGAGAATGTCGACATCTTCTGGATTGCCGGGTCAAGCCCGGCAATGACAATAAAAGAAGGGCGTCCTCTTCTCTGGACCATTAATTCTCGGGCGTCGCCTAACCGGGCTCAGGCCGCGGGCCGGGACGGCAGGCCAAGTCTACATCGTCGCGGTGACGCTGTAGCCGAACAGGAACATCAGGAACTTCGACATGTCGACCGCATCCTCCGCCTCGTAGCGGATGGTGTAGGTGTCGACCTGGGTGACGAAGCGCAGATAGGCCAGGTGCTCGACCGGCAGGCGGTGGCGGAACCGGACCTCCAGGGCGAAGGGCGGCTTCAGCCGGAACGGCCTGGCCTCGCCGATGCGGGCGATCGCGCGCTTCACGCCTTCGCGCACCGCCTTGTGGGCCGCCGCCGGCGTCAGGGTGCGGGCGGAGCGCGTGCTGTGCGCCCATTTCACCGTCGTCGTCTCGATGTCGCCGAGGATGTCGCGGATCTCGGCGGTGGCCACGTCGTCGCCCGAGGCGTAGATCACCGGCACGCCGTAATGGCCGGCGATGGCGGCGTTCAGCCCGGCCTCGTTCAGCACCTGGCCGTTGACGCGCACCTCCTGGAAGGCGCTGCCGCTCAGCGTGTGCGCCAGCACGCCGGCGGGATTGCTGGCGCCGGAGTGGTAGCCGATCAGCAGGGCGCCGGCGAAATCTCCGACCTCGATCCCCTGCATCATGCACAGCGGCCGCGGCCAGCTGCGCACCAGCTGCACGCTCTCCGGCAGCTTCTCGATCTTGATGCTCTCGCCGTTGCCGTGGGAATCGCTGACCACGATCTCGGTCGCCCCGGCCTCCTGCGCGGCCTCGCAGGCGGCGACCACCGTGTCGGTCATCCAGTCGCGCGCCCGCTCGTATTCGAAGCCCTCGGGACTCGTATGGTCGCGGCTGACGACGCCGACGATGCCTTCGATGTCGGCGGAGATGTAGAGACGCATGGCTTCCTCCCGGCTCGTTCATTGGGGCTTGCGACGAAAGCCGATTGTTGCATACGGTACTTTTTAGCGTATAGGAAATTTCTTCTTGCCCAGCATCGGAGCCGCCATGAACGACGATCGCGTGCTCGAGGTCGAGAATCTCCAGGTGTCGTTCTCTCTCGGCCAGGGCGAGACCCTGCGCGCGGTGAAGGGCGTCTCGTTCCACATCAAGCGGGGCGAGACGCTGGCCCTGGTCGGGGAATCGGGCAGCGGCAAGTCGGTCACCGCGATGACCATCATGCGGCTGGCCGAATATGACGGCGCCAGGCTGGTGGGCGGGTCGATCCGCATGCGCCTTGCGGGGGGCGAGGTGGTCGACCTGGCCCGGCTGCCGCAGAAGCGGATGCAGAATGTGCGGGGATCCGACATCTCGATGGTGTTCCAGGACCCGATGGCCAGCCTGAACCCGGTGTTCAGCATCGGGTTCCAGATCGGCGAGGCGATCATGCGGCACCAGGGCAAGAGCGCGGCGGAGGCGCGCGCGATCGCGCTGAACGCGCTGAAGCTGGTGCGGGTGCCGGAGGCGGAGAAGCGGCTGGACCAGTATCCGCACCACCTGTCCGGCGGCATGCGCCAGCGGGTGATGATCGCCATGGCGCTGTGCTGCCGCCCGTCGCTGATGATCCTGGACGAGCCGACCACGGCGCTGGACGTCACCATCCAGGCCCAGATCCTGGACCTGGTGCGGGCGCTGCAGCGCGAGATCGGAATGTCGGTGTTGTTCATCACCCACGACATGGGCGTGGTGGCCGAGATGGCGGACCGCATCTGCGTCATGCTGAAGGGGGAGATCGTGGAGACCGGAACGGTCTACGAGGTGTTCGAGACGCCGCTGAACGCCTACACCCGCGCGCTGCTGGCCGCGGTGCCGCGCCTGGGCAGCATGGCCGACAAGGACGAGCCGGAGCGATTCCCGCTCGTCGAGACGGGCGATGCTGTGGCCGAAACGCGCGCCGCCCGGGGCGTCGAGGGGGTGCCGGCATGACCCCGCTGCTGGCGGTCGAGAAGCTGACGACCCGCTTCGACCTGCGGTCCGGCGTCTTCGGCAAGGTGACGGGCCGCGTCCATGCGGTCGAGAACGTGTCGTTCGAGATCTTCCCGGGCGAGACCCTGGCCCTGGTCGGGGAAAGCGGCTGCGGCAAGTCCACCATCGGCCGCAGCATCCTGCAGCTGGACCGGCCGGTGTCCGGCTCGATCCGGTTCGAGGGCCGCGAGACGCTGGGGCAGCCGGCGCGCGAGATCCAGGCGCTGCGCCGCCGGGTGCAGATGGTGTTCCAGGACCCCTTCAGCTCGCTGAACCCGCGCATGACCGTGGGGCAGGCGATCGCCGACCCGATGCTGGTCCATGGCGGCCTGTCGCGGGCCGAGGTCCAGGCGCGCGTCGCCGGGCTGCTGCAGCGGGTGGGGCTGTCGCCCGAGCATGCGCGGCGCCATCCGCACGCCTTCTCCGGCGGCCAGCGCCAGCGCATCTGCATCGCCCGGGCGCTGAGCACCCGGCCGAAGCTGGTGATCGCGGACGAGGCGGTGGCGTCGCTCGACGTCACCATCCAGGCCCAGGTCATCAACCTGCTGATGGACCTGCAGGCGGAGACCGGGATCTCCGTCCTGTTCATCTCGCACGACATGGCGGTGGTGGAGCGGATGGCCCATCGCGTGGCGGTGATGTATCTCGGCCAGATCGTCGAGATCGGCAGCCGGCGCGAGGTCTTCGGCAACCCGCGGCACAGCTACACCCGCAAGCTCCTGTCCTCCGTCCCCGTCGCCGATCCGCGGGAGCGGCCGGAGAACCGCCTGCTGATGGCGGACGAGATCCCGAGCGCGGTGCGTCCGCCCGATTTCGAGCCGGTGTTCCTGCCGATGCAGCGGGTGTCCGACCGCCATTTCGTGCGCGCGGAAGCCTGAGCGGCCATGAGCTGGGGTCATATTCCAATACGCTAAAGGTTTTCCGAAAGACGGAAAATTGGGCGTATTCGGTATGGTTTTATCGTCAGGCGTAAGACACACTGCCGGACAGATCGCCGTTTCCGGGCGACTCCATAAGGGCGAAACGCCCGTCCAAAACAGGAGGCTTCTCGATGAAGAGTTGGATCGGCCCCAGCCTTGGCATCGCCTTGCTGGCCCTGTCCGGCGCGGCGCAGGCCGAGCTGAAGAACCCCAACACGCTCGTGTATCTGTGGACCAGCGACATCCGCACGCTGGACCCGGCCTATATGGCCGACACCCCCAACACCTTTGTCTCGATCAACACCCATATGCGGCTCTTGAACTACAAGGGCAGTGAGATCTCGGAGTTCATGCCGGCCCTGTCGACCGAGGTGCCGTCGCTGGAGAACGGGCTGATCAAGCCGGGCGAGAACGGGTCGATCAGCTACACCTTTCCGATCCGCAAGGGCGTCCACACCCACAAGGTCGGGGTGAAGGGCGCGGACGGCACCATCGCCTGGAAGCTCTACGATGAGCTGACCGACCAGGAGAAGGCGGCGATCGTCCCCGGCTATGGCGAGCTGACGGCCCAGGACGTCAAGTATTCGCTGATGCGCGCCATCCTGCAGGGCGACAGCTGGATGGCCAATGCGGTGACCGAGATGATCACCGCCGGCAAATACCCGAACATCGAGGCCTGGGCCATGGACCTGGCCGGGGTGAAGACCTTCGACGAGGTCGATGCCGCCGGCCTGGCCAAGGTGCACGACGCGCTGTCGGAGAAGATCAAGGTCGACGGCGACCGGGTGACGATCGTGCTGGACGCGCCGTTCCCGGCCACCCTGGGCATCATGGCGCTGCCTTTCGCCACTTCGATCCTTGATGAGGAATGGACCCGCGACCAGGGCGACTGGGACGGCACCGCCGGCACCTGGAAGCAGTTCCACAAGCCCGAGCTTGGCGAGGACAAGCTGTTCGCGGTCGAGAACGGCAGCGGCCCCTTCATGGTCGAGGATTGGGACCGGTCGCAGAAGAAGATCACCATGAAGCGGTTCAACGGTTACTGGCAGGGCCCGGCCCAGCTGGAGCGCGTGGTGCTGCGCTCGGTGCCGGAATGGACCACGCGCCTGCTGCAGCTCGAGGCCGGCGACGCCGATGTGGTGACGACGCCGGTGGAGTTCCTGGACGAGGTGGGGGCGAAGCCCGGCATCAAGGTGACCGAGGGCCTGCCCCAGGTGTTCGGCCGGTCGATTTTCTACGTCTGGCCGGTCAGCGCGGTGGACAACCCGGCGATCGGCAGCGGCAAGCTGGACGGCAAGGGCATCCCGCCCGACTTCTTCTCCGATATCGACGTGCGCCAGGGCTTCAACTACGCCCAGGACTACCAGCTGCTGCTGGACGACGTCCTGCTGGGCAAGACCGTGCAGCTGCGCGGCCCCACCGTGCGCGGCATCATGGGCTACCGGCCGGACAGCCCGGTCTATTCATACGACCCCGAGAAGGCGGCGGAGCACTTCAAGAAGGCCTGGGGCGGCCAGGTGTGGGAAAACGGCTTCGAACTGACCGCTTATATGAGCGAAGGCAACACCGCGTATCATTCGGCGCTGTCGGTCCTGCAGCAGAACCTCGCCCGCATCAATCCGAAGTTCAGGCTGAAGATCCAGCAGCTGCAGGCCGCCACCTTCGCCGACAAGGTCTATGGCGGGGCCGATCCCAGCGCGCCGATGGCGATCATGGGCTGGGGGCCGGACTATTCCGATCCGGGCGGGCCGCTGGGCGCCGCCACCTACTACCTGGCCAGCACCGGCCTGGTGGCGGGGATGACCGGCAAGGGATACCAGGAGCTGATGCGGGAGAAGTTCGACCCCCTCCTGAAGCAGGCCTGGACCACCGTGGACCCGGCGGAGCGTGAGAAGATCTACGCCAAGCTGCAGGACATGAGCCACGAATACGCCACCACCCAGTTCCTGTGGGAGGAGTACGGCTTCATCGTCACCCGCGACTGGGTCGACGGCTATGTCCACAACATGATCGAGTATGGTGCCTGGGACTTCTATCCCATCACCAAGACCGAGAAATAGGCGCGGCGGCCGGGCAGGGGCGCCGCGCCGGCGTCCCTGGCCCGGCGCCGGCCGATCCTCCCCTTTCCCGGTCCGGGATGCTCCATGCTCGCCTACACGATCCGACGCCTGTCCTTCATTCCGATCGTCTTCTTCGCGCTGACGCTGATGATCTTCGCGATGCAGATGATGCTGACGCCCACCCAGCGCATGCTGACCTATGTGCCCGGCCCGGACGCGCTGAAGGGCGGCGCGGCACAGGTCGCGGCGCTGATCGAGAAATACGGCCTGAACGACCCGTTCTACCTGCAGTACGGCCGCTGGATCGGCAACATCCTGCAGGGCAATCTCGGCTGGTCCGAGACCGCGCGGATGCCGGTGGCCGAGGCGCTGGTCTCGCTGTTCCCGGCGACGCTGGAGCTGGTGATCTTCGCCTTCGTGCCCGGCATCCTGGGCGCGATCTGGCTGGGCAGCCGGGCCGGCGTGCACCTGAACAAGCCGATCGACCACGGCATCCGCCTGTTCACCGTGCTCGGCTGGTCGTTCCCGGTCTTCGTCTTCGGCCTGCTGGTGCTGATGGTGTTCTACGGCTCGCTCGGCTGGTTCCCGCCGGGGCGGCTGAGCCAATGGGCGCTGGTCGAGGTCGGGGGCGACGGCTTCCGGCGCTGGACCGGGCTGAACACGGTCGACGCGCTCCTGAACGGCAATCTCGCGATCTTCCTGGATTCCCTGCGCCACCTGGTGCTGCCGGTGGTGTCGTTGACCTATGTCAACCTGGCGTCGATGACCCGGATCATGCGCACTTCGATGCTGGAGGCGCTGCGCCAGGACTATGTCCGCACCGCCCGGGCCAAGGGCATGAGCGAGCGGGTGGTGCAGAACCGGCATGCCCGGCGCAATGCCCTGCTGCCGGTCGTCACGCTGGCGGGGATGGAGGTGGCGACGATGCTGGGCGGCGTCGTCATCACCGAGACCATCTTCGACTATCACGGCATCGGCCAGTTCGCGGCGAATGCGGCCTCGAACCTGGATTTCCCGGCCGTGCTGGGCTTCGCCCTCTATTTCGCGCTGGTGCTGGTGGTCCTCAACCTAGTGGTGGACCTGCTGTACCCCCTGTTCGACCCGCGGGTGAGGCTGGCATGAGGATCGTCGGATATCTGCTGCGCAACCCGCTGTCGCTGCTGGGCATCCTGGTGCTGGCCGGCTTCGTCGCCGTCGCCGCGCTGGCCCCGGCGATCGCGCCGCCGGAGCCGTACCAGACCTCGCCCTACGAGATCCCGCGCAGCGGCTTCCGCGCCACCCCGCAGCCGCCTTCGGCCCGCGCGCTGCTGGGCACCACCGAGGGGCAGTTCGACATCTATTACGGCCTGGTCTGGGGCACCCGCACGGCCTTCAAGATCGGCCTCGGCGTGGTCCTGATCTCGACCCTGATCGGCGTCATCGTGGGGGCGGTGTCCGCCTTCTACGGCGGCATGGTCGACGAGGTGCTGATGCGCATCGTCGACGTCTTCCTGGCCATGCCGCTCCTGATCGCGGCGATGGTGCTGACCACGCTCCTGGGCAAGGGCATCGGGCCGATGACGATCGCGCTGACCACGTTCGGCTGGATGAACTACGCCCGGGTCATCCGCAGCGAGATCCTGCGGGTGAAGGAGCTGGACTACGTCAAGGCGGCGCGGTCCTACGGCACGCGCGACGCCCGGCTGCTGCTGCGCCACATCCTGCCGAACGCCTTCTTCCCGGTGCTGGTGCTGGCCACGATGATGACGGGGTCGATGGTGCTGACCGCCTCGGCCCTCAGCTTCCTCGGCGTCGGGGTCGAGCCGGGCTACGCCGACTGGGGCCAGCTGATCAGCTATTCCCGCAACTGGATCGTCGGCCGCGGCGACAGCCCGTTCCGCTACTGGTACACGCTGGCCTTCCCTGGCGCCGCGATCTTCCTGTTCGTGCTGTCCTGGAGCCTGCTGGGCGACGCCCTGCGCGACATCCTGGACCCCCGCCTCCGGACCTGAGAGGAGACACCGAAATGGACACCCGTGCCCTGGCCGCCGGCCTGGAGGACGCCATCGCGCATGAGGTCGGGGACAAGGCCCTTCCGTCGATCTCCTACGCCTTGGTCGACCGCGACGGCCTCCTGGCCACCGGCCATGTGGTGCGGCCCGATCTTGGCCACCGGCTGGACGGGCATTCGCTGTTCCGGATCGGGTCGCTGACCAAGATGTTCACGGCGATCGGCATCATGCAGCTGGCCGAGAAGGGGCTCGTGGACATCGACGCCGACGTGTCCGACTACATCCCGGACTTCCGCCCCGTGAACCCGTTTGCCGGGCGCGAGAGCGGCCCTTACGGCGCCCAGGTGTCGCTGCGCAAGCTGATGAGCCACACCTCCGGCCTGGTGCGCGAGCCGAAGGACGGCCACTACCTGGACGACCGGCGGCCGGGGCTCGCGGTGACGGTCGAGGGGCTGAAGAATTCGGTGCTGAAGGAGGATCCCAGCGCCGGGATCGTGCACTACTCCAACGCCGCCATCGCCGTGGTGGGCGCGGTGCTGGAGCGGGTCAGCGGCATGGGCTATGCCGACTACGTCGCCCGCCACATCTTCGAGCCGCTGGGCATGGCCGAGAGCAGCGCGGCGCTGACGCCCGGGCTGATGGACCGGCTGGCCCCGGCCTGGATGTGGGATGTCGACCGCGACTTCCCGGCGCCGGTGTTCGACCTCGGCGGGTCGCCGGCCGGCGCCATCGTCTCGACCGCGCCCGACATGGCGAAGTTCGCGTCCTGCATGCTGCGCGGCGGCTTCGCCCCGGACGGGCAGTCCGTCGTATCGCCCGCCGGGCTGAAGCAGATGTGGACGGTGGTGGGCCGGCCGCCGGCCGGCCACAGCAGCAGCAGGGGCTATGGTCTGGGCTTCGGCATCGCCGACCTCGACGGCTGGACCTCGGTCGGCCATGGCGGCGCGGTCTACGGCTATGCCACCCAGTTCGTGGCGCTGCCCCAGGCCGGCCTGGCGGCGCTGATTTTCAACACCCTCGATTTCACCAACCAGATCGGCACCCGGCTGGCGCGGCGGGCGCTGCGGCTGGCCCTGGCCTCCCAAAAGATGGGCCGGGTCCCGGCCCCGCCGGCGAAGCACCCGCCGCTGACCTCGGCCCATCTGACGGCGATGCCGGGCCTCTACCAGGCCGCGGACGGCAGCGAGAGCGTGGAGCTGCGGGCCCAGGATGGCCGGCTGTACCTGATGGGCGAGGGCGTGCCGCTGGAGCTGAAATGGCGTGGCGGCGATGCCTTCACCATCGACGGCCGGATCTATGGGGAAGAGGCGGATTATCCGCATCTCGACCTGACCTTCGGCGCCGACGGCGCGCTGGGCTGGAAGGGCAAGGCCTGGACCCGGCGCAACACCGTGGACGCCGACGCCCCGGCCGAGCTGGCGCCGCATCTCGGCGTCTACGGGCCGGACTTCAACCCGACTTACCTGTTCTATGCCGATGGCCGTCTGAAATGCCTGATCGAGTACTTCTGCACCCATGACTGCGAGAAGCTGCCGGACGGCAGCTGGCGCATGCACGGGATCCTGTACGAAGGCGAGGCGCTGGAGCTGGCCGCCCGGGACGAGGAGGGCCGCACCGGCATCCGCGTCGGCCCGATGTTCCTGGCGCGGCATGCGGAGAGGGGGGCGTAGCGCCGCCAATCGGATTGCGATGGCCCCCGCGACCAGCATAGTCTGCCCGGCCATCGATCGGGCGCAAACAGAGGGACGGTTGTGACAGGGAAGAAGACCATCCTCGCCTTCGGCGACAGCCTGACCTGGGGCGCCGATCCCGTGGGCGGCGGCCGCCATCGCTTCGAGGACCGCTGGCCCAGCGTGCTCGAGGCCGGGCTGGACGGATCGGCCCGGGTGATCGCCGAAGGCCTCGGCGGGCGGACCACCATCTTCGACGATCACGGGGGGGCGGCCGACCGGAACGGCGCGCGCATCCTGCCGACGCTGCTGGGCAGCCACTGTCCCCTCGACCTGCTGGTCATCATGCTCGGCACCAACGACCTGAAGCCGCATCTCTGCGGCAGCGCCGCCGGCGCGGGGGCCGGGATCGAGCGTCTGGTCGAGATCGCCAGGACCTACCCCTATGGCCAGGATGTGGCCGCCCCGAAGGTGCTGATCGTCGCGCCGCCGCTGCTCGGGGAGGCCGCGGGCGGGGACTGGCAGCGCAACATCGCCGAATCGGAGAAGCTGGCGCCGCGCTACCGCGAGGCGGCGGAGCATGGCGGCTGCGCCTTCTTCGACGCGGCGGGCGTGGCGGCCGCATCGCCGGTCGACGGCGTGCATCTCGACGCCGGGAACACCCGGGCGATCGGGCTCGCATTGATTCCGCTCGTCCGGCCATTGCTGGCGTGACGCCGGCGAGGGACCCTTCAGGGCTGCCGTGACGCCTCGCGCGGCGTGACGCCGTAGCGGCGCTTGAACGCGGTGGCGAAGTTCGCCGGGCTGGAATAGCCGGCAATGGCGCTCGCGTCCTGGACGCTGGCCTCGCCGGACTGCAATGCGGCGCGGGCGCGCCCGAGGCGGGCGAGGCGGACAAACTCGAAGACGCTGCAGCCCTCCGACAGGCGGAACAGCCGCTGCAGCCCGCTGGCGCTCACGCCGGCTTCGCGCGCGATCGTCTCCACCCGCAGCGGCCGGCTCGGGTCGGCGGCGATCAGGTCCTTGGCCCGCTGGAGGCGGATCCGCTCCCTGGCCATGAGAAGGCCGCCGGGCTCCGCCCCGCGGTCGGCATGCATCACCGCGGCGATGGTCTCCGCGACGATCGCGACCGCGCGGCCCTCCAGATAGAGGGCGTTCAGCTCGGGCCCGAAGCCGGACGGGGCGAAGATGCCCCGCACCAGCTCGGACACGCGCGGCGTCGGGGTCCAGCGATGGTCCGCGAGATGGTCCCTGAACAGCCTTGTGGCG
This sequence comes from Inquilinus sp. NPDC058860, assembly GCF_042743185.1. Lineage (NCBI taxonomy): Bacteria > Pseudomonadati > Pseudomonadota > Alphaproteobacteria > Rhodospirillales > Rhodospirillaceae > Inquilinus > Inquilinus sp. NPDC058860. The sequence continues at coordinate 31,053 of NZ_JBHYMS010000062.1, forward strand.
AGGCGGTCGCCGCGCACCTCCTCGAGGCCGTCGACATTGAGCCACTCCGGCGTGGCCGACACGACCAGATGATGGACATGCTGCCGCCCGGTCGACATCCGCAGGAAGCTCTCGGGCGTCACGCTCATGACGGCCGCGGCCGCGATCGTGCCGCGCCGGTCGCCCCGGAACTCGAAGCGGCGGCCGCCGATCCGGACCGCGACCTCGCCGTCGAGAAAGAAGATGCAGGACAGCCCCTCGGGCAGATGGGACGTCGCGGTGAAGGCGTGTTCCTCGACCACGTTGCCGCCGTGCAGGAACAGGCCGTGGCGCAGCTCCTGGTTCAGGAGGTCGCCCGCGATCAGCGTGTCCTCGGGGGAGATGCTGTCGTCCGGGCTGTCGAGGGTGATCCCCTTGCGCCGCAAGAAGTCGCAGACCCGCACACGCTTGCCCGGGCCCGTGTCGGAGGCGCCGGCGCGGGATTTGCTGGTCTGCAAAGGCATCTTGTTGCTCCCCAAAGGCTCGGGCCCTGCCGTTGTGCCATGATCCCGTCTATTGAATGCGAGTGATTATCAAAGTCAATCGCGAGTACGGTGCGGCGGCTTCGGCGGGGGATGATCGTGGATGACTGGCACAGCGTGCGGAGGGTTAGCCGGGGAAGGGCGCGTCCCGCCTCTTCGCCCGCCCGCGGCCGAATGGTCTCCCGCGGCCGGCTGCTGCTCGCCTCCACGGCGCTGAGCGGCATCGTCGGCGCGTTCGCACTGCCGGTCCTGGCGCAGCAGGCCGGCGCGCCGGCCGACGCCGCGACCGGGGGCGCGGTCGTTCTCGACCCCATCACCGTACAGGGTGCCGGCGGATCCGCCGACGGCATCGTCGCCACCCGGAGCGCCGGCGCCACCAAGATCGACACGTCGATCCTGGAGACGCCGCAGCAGATCAACGTCGTCACGCGGGCGCAGATGGACGACCAGGGCGCCAACTCCGTCTCGGAGGCGCTGCGCTACACGCCCGGAGTCCAGGCCGAGGCGAACGGCTACGACGTGCGGTACGACTGGCTCTGGATCCGGGGGTTCAACACCTACGGCACGACCTGGCTCGACGGGCTGGTCATCGCCGGCGACCCGAACAACTACGCCACGCCGAGCATCGACGCCTATGCGCTGGAGCGCATCGAGGTGATCAAGGGGCCGGCCTCGGTGCTGTACGGCCGCGCGGTGCCTGGCGGGCTCGTCAATCTCGTGAGCAAGCGGCCGCAGGCGACGCCGCACCGCGAGGTCTCGGTCCAGACCAGCGGCTTCGGCGGCATCCAGGGCGCCTTCGACGCGACCGGCCCGCTGACGGCGGATGGCGAGTGGCTGTACCGCTTCACCGGGCTGGCCCGGGACATGGGCACCCAGATCGACCGGGAGCGCGACAGCAGGATCATGCTGGCGCCGAGCGTCACCTGGACCCCGTCCGCCGCCACGTCCCTGACAGTCTACGGGTACTATCAGCGCGACCGCGACACCTTCAGCCCGCGCTTCTACCCGGCGGCCGGGACGCTGCTGCCGAACCCGGCCGGGCAGATCCCGCGCGACCTGTTCCTCGCCGACCCCGACGCGGACGAGTTCAACCGCGACTATTACGCCGCGGGCTACGAGTTCTCGCATCGGTTCAACGACGCGCTGACCGTGCGGCAGAACCTGCGCTACGGCCGCTCGGACCAGGACATGCACCTCGCCCTGGTCAATCCGGCCTTCGCCTTCGCCGGGGAGCCTTCGAACGAGCTGAGCCGCGTCGCCGCCGTCTCGAACGACTGGACCTCGAGCTTCGCGGTCGACACCCAGGCCCAGCTGGAGCTGCGGACCGGCGCGCTGGACCATACCGTGCTGCTCGGCATCGATTATCTGAACGCGATCTCGGATACCAATTTCGGCAACTCGGCCTTCGGCGATCCGGTGCCGCCGCCGCTCGACTTCCGCGATCCGAAATACGGGTTTTCCGTCGCCGTGCCGGCCTATCAGAGCTCGGTCCGGCAGGAACAGACCCAGTTCGGCTTCTACCTGCAGGACCAGGTCCGCTACGACCGCTGGGTCGGAACCTTCGGGCTGCGCTACGACGTCTCCGAGATCGACAGCACCAACCGGATGGCCGCCGGAACGCCGACCGTCTCCACCCGGGACGAGAAGCTGACCGCGCGCGTCGGCCTGACCTATCTGTTCGACAACGGCCTTGCGCCCTATGCCAGCTATTCGACCTCGTTCCTGCCGCTGCTCGGCACCGACAAGTCCGGCCAGCCGTTCGAGGCCCAGACGGCCGAGCAGTTCGAGCTCGGCGTCAAATACGAGCCGCCGGGCGGCTGGGGCCTGGTGACGATGTCGCTGTTCCAGGTGACGACCGAGAATTCGCTGACGCCCGATCCGAACGACCCCCGGCCCACACGGCCGACCGCCTACGTCCAGGGCGGCCGGGAGCGGGTCCGTGGAATCGAGATCGAGGGCAAGGTCGAGCTGACGTCCGAGATCGACCTGCTGGCCTCCTACGCCTATTCCGACTCCGAGGTCCTGCGCTCGAACAACCCGGAGGCGGAGGGCCGCGAGATGCTGCGCCTGCCGGAGCATCAGGGCAGCGTCTGGGGGAACTACCGGCCCGCCGCCGTGCCCGGACTGTCGCTGCGGGCCGGGCTGCGCGCCATGTCCGCCTACCAGTCGGACAGCACCTATCTGAAGGAGCTGCGCATCCCGGCGCGGGCGCTGGTCGATCTCGGCGCGGAGTATGATTTCGGCGCGCTGGACAAGAGCTTCGAAGGCGCCCGGCTCAGGGTCAATGTGAGCAACCTGTTCGATGAGGAGTATGTCTCGCACTGCCTCAACCTGACCGGCGGCAGCTGCAACTACGGCGCGGGGCGCAGCGTCACCGCGACCCTGAGCTACGCATGGTGAGGCGCCCACCGGTGCGGCGGCGGCTCGGCCTGCTGCTGCTCTGCCTCGCGGCGTTCGGGCTCGCGGTGCCGGCGCGGGCCGAGATCGTGCTGACCGACGCCGTCGGGCGCGAGGTGCGGCTGGCCGGGCCGGCGACGCGCATCGTCACCAATGAAAGCCTGGTGCTGCTGTCCCTCGCCCTGATCGATCCGCAGCCGGTGGCCCGGATCGCAGGATGGGCCGCGCCGCAGCGTCTCGACCGCGGCGTGTACGCCGCCTTCCGTGCCCGCTTCCCGGCGATCGACGGCATCCCGGTCGTCGGCGGGGTGGTGCCGGCCAAGGCGTCCACTGAGGCGATCCTCGGCGCGCGGCCCGACCTGTTCGTGGTCAGCCTCTGGGAACCCGACTGGGACGGCGTGGCCCGGCAGATCGAGGCCGCCGGAACGCCGGTCATCTTCCTCGACAGGCTGAACGATCCCGGGCGCGGACCGGAAGAGGCCACGGCGTTCTCCATCGAGCTGCTGGGCAAGGCGACCGGGCGGGAGGCGCAGGCCGGCGCCTTCGTCGATTTCCTCCGCGGGCGCTACCGGATGGTGGCCGAACGGCTGGCGGGAGCGGCCGGGCGGCCGAGGGTGCTGGTCGACGTCCATGCGGGAACGCTGTGCTGCTACACGCCGGGATCGGCCAATCGCATCACGCAGTATCTGGAGCTCGCCGGCGGGCACAGCATCGCCTCCGGCATCGTGCCCGGCTATGACGGCCAGCTGAGCCCCGAATTCGTGCTCGACGCCGGCCCCGAGATCTATATCGGCACCGGCTCTCCGCATCTGGCCGCTCAGGGCGGCCTGGCGCTCGGCGGCGGGATCGGCGCCGAGGCCGCCCGCGCCTCCCTGCGCCGGGTGGTCGGGCGCAACCATCTGGGCGACCTGTCGCCGGTGCGCGAGGGCCGGGCCTTCGGCGTCTCGCACCAGCTCTCGATCTCGGCGCTCAGCATCCTGGTGTTCGAGTGCTTCGCCAGATGGACCCATCCCGACCTGTTCGCCGACCTCGATCCGGCCGACACGCTGGCCGAGATCAACCGGCGCTTCATGGCCGTTCCGATCGAGGGGACGTTCTGGATCGGCCTGGACGGCGGCGCGCCGCAATGACCCCGCATTCGACGAGGAAAGCCGGTTGATGAAGGAATTCGTGGCGCGGGCGCACATCGCCCTTGCCGACCCGAAGGCCGTGATCGGGCCGCTCTGCGAGCACATGGTGGAGCACGGTGCGGAGGTGGAGGAGCACGGCGGCGTGCATGTCGTGCGGCACGGCGGGGCACATGTCCGTTTCGTCCAGGAGGGCGGCTCCACCACCGTCGACGCCCGCGCCGCGAGCCTGGAGGAGCTCTACTATCTGCGGATGATGGTCGCGTCCCACATCCTCGAATTCGCCGGGGGGCAGAACCCGGCCATCGAGTGGTCCGGGGACGGCGGCGACCTGCAGCGGCCGCCCAACTTCCGGATTCTCCAGGTCGCCGGCATCCGCGACGTGACGCCCCGGATGCGCCGGATCACTCTGTCGGGCGAGGATATCGCCCGCTTCGCGACGCTGAGCGCGCTGCATCTCAACATCCTGGTCCAGCATCCGGATCTGCCGGAGCCGCAATGGCCGACGGTCGGGGCGAACGGCCTGATCCGCTGGCCGGACCCGCAGCGCCGGCCGTTCTTCCGCAAATACACGGTGCGCTCGCTCGACCTCGCGGCCGGCACGCTCGATATCGACTTCGTGCTGCATGACGATGCCGGGCCGGGATCGGCCTTCGCCGAGACCGCACGGCCGGGCGATCGGATCGGCGTCGTCGGTCCGGGCGGCGGCGGGCTGGTCGAGGCCGACTGGTATCTCTTCGCGGGCGACGAGACGGCGCTGCCGGCGATCGCGCGCATGCTCGAGCAGCTTCCCGAAGGCGCCCGCGGGCGGGCGCTGATCGAGGTCGCGGATGCCGGCGAGATCCAGCCCATCGACTGCAAGGCCGGCATCGTGCTGGACTGGCTCTGCCGCGACGGCGCGGCGGCCGGGACGACCCGGCTGCTCGCCGACGCGATCCGGGACACGCCCTTTCCCGAGGACGGATCGAAGATCTTCGCCTGGGCCGGTTGCGAATTCGAGGCCTTCCGGGCCATTCGCAGCCATCTGCGCCAGGAGCGCGGGCTGGGCAAGGAGGAGCACCTGGTGGTCGCCTACTGGCGCCTGGGCAGGGGCGGGGACGAGGTCGGCGCCGAAGCGTAAGGCCTTCAGAAGCTGACGCGCAGCCCTCCGGTGGCGGCCTGGCTGCGATAATCGTCGGCGAAGCTGCCGTCGTAGCGCAGGAACAGGTTCACCGCCTGCGCCGCGAGGGTGACGCCGACGCCGATCCTGGCCAGGTCACGCGGGGCGCGGGCGCCCTCCACGGTGAACTCCGCGTCCGAGCCCTCGAACCGCCCGTCGAAGGACCGGTCCGTGTCGCCGACATCGTGGCTCCATGCCGCCCGCAGCGACAGGCCGAGCGGTGCGGCGAGACCGATGTCGAGGCGATGGGCCAGCTCCGCGCCCAGCATGCCCTGGGCCGAGGTGACGGTGCGGCCGCCGATCTCGAGATTGACGGCGCCGGCCCCGCCCTCCCTGATCTCGTCCTGCCCGACGACGATGGCCTGGAAGCCCGCGAAGGGGGTGAGGTCGGTGCTGTCGCCCAGCGCCAGGCGATAGCCCGTCTCGATGCCGGACAGGAACAGGTTCGAATCCGTGTCGGCGGCGGCGAAGCGGTCGATGCCGGGGAAGGAGATCGCCCGGCTCACCGTGCCCCAGCCATGGGCGTAGCCCAGCGCGCCGTCGACATACCAGGCGGCGGGCGAATAGCTGGCGTAGAGGCCGAGGGAGAATGTGGTGAGGTTGCCGTCCCCCGAGAGCGTCCGGGTGTCGAAGCTGCTGGTCGACAGGGACAGCGCGCCGCCGACGGCGAGGGCGTCGTCCAGGCGATGGTCGAAGCCGATGGCGACGCCGAGGATGTCGAAATCGACATCATGCGTGTCGCCATCGCCCGACAGCCGGCCGAAGCTGCCCAGCCCGGCGATCCAGGCGCTGGTGGAGCCGGGCTCGCCCGGGCCTCCAATGGCCGGCCCGCCGGCAGCCGCGGTGCCGCCGGTCCGAGACCGGCGCATCTGCTGCTGCAGAGTGTTCAGGAAGGTCTCGGCGCCGGCGATCTCGACCGACGGCAGGTCGGCATAGATCTCGCCGCTCAGCTGCTGCAGGGCCGAGCGCAGCGGATCGTCGTCGCCGTAGTTCAGCAGGTCGAGGCTGTTGTAGACATGGTCCATGTCGCCGAACAGCTGCGGCGGCGTGGCGCGGTCGAGCGCCTCGGCGATCGCGCCGGCGTTGCCGCCGCCGGCCCGCGGCGCATAGGCCAGGGCCTTGTCCCCGATCAGCTGCCGGTTGGCGTAGGCATCGGACGGCAGGAATTGCGGGTTGGCGCAGTTCGGGTCGTCTGACGTCCCGATCAGCAGGGATTGCGCCGTGCCGCCGCCGCCCCACGGGCCGCCGACCGGGATCGACGGGGGATTGGCGGGGAAGTTGCCCAGGATCGGGGCGCCGGTCCCGGTCAGGATGCAGGTTCCCGCCGGCACGCGGACGATGGTCAGGGAATCCGGCAGATAGGGCAGGGCGAGCCTGTCCTTGATCTCCGCGGCCGTCATCCCGCGCACCGTGTCGGAACCGGCGATGAAGCCGCCGACCGGCCGGGTGGTGCCTTCGGTGTAGACGCGGACATACTGGGTCTCGGCCGTGGTCCGCACCACCGCCGCCGGGGCCGAGCTCACGAAGGATTCGGTCGGCGGAGTGCTGAAGATGTAGGTGTTGGCGTCGGCTCCGGTCCTGACCGAGGGCAGCCAGGTCCCATCCCGGCGGTAGACCAGGCCGGACAGCACGTCGCCGGGCGGGAGCGGCAGCATCTGCGCCAGGGCCGGGGCGGCGCATCCGATCCCCAGCACGCCCGAAAGAACCGCGACCACGTGCCATCCGGCACGCCGTTTCCCCACGCCACCCAGCATTGTCGCAGGCCCCCCCCACCCGACGTATCGACGATTTCTTCTGATAATTGATTCGTTTCTGAAATGCCCACGAAAAATCGGTGTGAGAGTCAAGTTGTATTGAGAGAAATACTATAAAATAGATATCTTATTTATCTGAAACTGTCGATTTCAGAGGGCCCGGCAGCCGGACCACCGTCGTCGCGAGCTTCCCCGCCAGGGCAAGATCGTGGGTGACCAGAAGCACCCCCAGCCCGGTCTCGGACACGACCCCGAGCAGGACCTCCACCACCTCCTGCTGGCTCACCGGGTCGAGGCGCGAGGTCGCCTCGTCCGCGAACAGGACGATCGGGTCGAGCAGCAGGGCCCGCAGCAGGGCGAAGCGCTGCAGCTCGCCGCCCGAGACCTGGCCCGGCAGGCGGTCGAGCAGGCCGTCCGCAAGGCGCAGCCGGGCCATCAGCCCGGCCACCCGGTCCCAGGGCTGCCGGTGCAGCCGGGCCAGGTCGCGCAGGCCCCGGCGGATCGGCTGGTGCGGCACGAAGGCGGCCGGCGGGTCCTGGTACAGCTTCTGGAACCTGAGCCGCGGCTGGCCGCCGGGCCGCTCGACCGTGCCGGCATCGGGGGCGGCGAGGCCGAGCAGGATGTTGCCGATCGTGGTCTTGCCGCAGCCGCTGGGGCCGGCGACTGCGACGATCTCGCCGGCCCGCACCTCGATGTCGACGCCGGTGAACAGCCGGCGAGGGCCGAAGGCCTTGGCCAGGCCGCGGCCGACCAGGACCGGGCCGCCCGAGGGCTGGAGCGCCCGCTGCGGCCAGCGCCGCGGATCGGCGGTGAGCAGCGCCCGGCTGTAGGCGTGCTCCGGGGCCCGCAGCACGGTCTCGGCCGCGCCGTGTTCGACGATCCGGCCGTCCAGCATGACGCCGACGGTGCCGCCGAGCGCCTCGGCGACCGCGACGTCATGGGTGATGGTGAGCAGCAGGCGGCCGGCCTCGGCCTCCCGCTTCAGCCGCGCCACGACGCCGTCGCGCAGCTGGGCGTCGAGGCCCTTGGTCGGCTCGTCGGCGATCAGCAACCGGCTGTCGCCGGCATGGGCGATGGCGATCGCCACGCGCTGGCCCATGCCGCCCGAGATCTGGAACGGGTAGAGCGCGCCGGCACCGCCGAGCCCGACCTCCGCCAGATGCTCGCGGCCGCGCGCCTCGCTCTCCGCCCGGGGGCGGCGATGGACGAAGCGGTGCACCTCCGCCACCTGGGCGCCGACGCGCATGGTCGGGTCGAGGGCGAGCCAGGGCTCCTGCGGCAAGAGCGAGATCGCCCGGCCCCAGAGCCTCCGCCGCTCCGCCGCCGGCAAGGCCAGCAGGTTGGTGCCGTCGAGGCGGATCGTGCCGGACGCCCGCAGCTCCGGCGGCAGCGTGCCCATGATCGCCTGGGCGACCAGGGACTTGCCGGAGCCGCTTTCGCCCAGCAGGGTCAACGGCCGGCCGGGCTGCAGCGACAGGGAGACATCCGTGACGACGGGGCCGGCGGCCGAGGCGACGCCGAGGCCGGAGACGGAAAGACCGGTCATCGGGAACTCCTCTGGGCGACGAGCTGCAGGCCGAGGACGAGCAGCACGATCAGGGCGGCGGGCAGCAGCACGTGCACCGGCGCCTCGGCGTAGTAGGGCAGGAGCTCGACGATCATGCTGCCGAGCTCCGGCGTCGGCGGCTGCAGGCCGACGCTGATCGCGCTCAGGGTCGAGATGGCGATGATCGCGGTCGCCATGGCGAAGGCCGCGAGCGTGCCGATCAGCGGGGCGATCACGGGCAGGACGTGGCGGCGCAGCACATAGCCCGGACCGAAGCCGAGCAGGGTTGCGGCCTCGACATGCGGCTGCTTCAGGACCGTCGCCGCGGCGGCGCGGGTGACGTGGTAGAACTCGACCCACAGCGTCAGTGCCAGCCCGAGATAGAGCGGCCCGAAATTGCCGGGCGCGAAGGCCAGCAGCAGCAGGACCAGCATCAGCCCGGGCAGCGCCAGGACGATGGTCGAGGCGAGGTCGGCCAGCCGCTCCACCCAGCCGCCGCGCCAGGCGGCGGCAAGGCCGAGCAGGACGCCGGGCACGGCCGCCGTCGCCATGGTCACGAACGCCATGCCGAAGGACAGGCGCGCGCCATGGGCCAGCCGGGCCAGCAGGCTGCGCCCGTAATGGTCGGCGCCGAGCAGGTAGTCGCCGCCGGCCGGCGCCAGGCTGGCGCCCAGATCCTGCCCGGCCGGATCGGCCTCGATCAGCCAGGGCCCGAGCACGGCGAAGGCCGCCAGCGCCAGCAGCAGCACGCCGCCCAGGGCGCGCGGAGTGGCGAGGCGCGGGGAAGGGGAGGCGAGGGCCGGAGTCATCGCGCGGTCCTCGGGCGCGGATCGAGCCAGGCGGTGGCGGCGTCGACCCCGGCGGTGATGGCGACGAAGATCAGGCCCATGGCCAGGGCGGTGCCCTGGACCATCGGGACGTCGCGCTCGATGATGGCGTGGACCAGGGCGTGGCCGATGCCCGGATAGGCGAAGATGGATTCGACCACGACGACACCCTCCACCAGGTAGATCGCCTGCAGGCCGAGATAGGAGACGACGGGGATCGCCGCGTTGCGCAGGCCGTGGCGGCGCACCGCCACCGCTTCCGACAGCCCCTTGTGGCGGGCGAAGGCGAACCAGGGCGACGTCACGACGCCGGCGACCGCGTCCCGCGTCACCCGGCTCGACACCGCGGCAAGGCCGAGGCCGAGGGTGAGCGCCGGCAGCGCGATCTCGCGCCAAGTGCCGAAGCCGGCGGGCGGCAGCCAGCCGAGCCGGATGGCGAAGACCAGCATCAGCACCAGACCCAGCACGAAGGGTGGCAGGGCGCGCAGCGCCACCGAGCCGGCCAGCCCCAGCCGGTCGGCCCAGCCCTGCGGCCGCAGGCCGGCGGCGACGCCGACCGCAGGCCCGACCAGCAGCGACAGCCCCAGCGCCGCGGCCGCGAGCCAGAGCGAATAGCCGAGCTGGACCGCCAGCTCCTCGACGACCGGCGCCCCGGTCACCAGGGAGCGGCCGAGGTCGAGCCGGGCCAGGTCGGCGATCCAGTCGGCGAGCTGGGCCGGCCAGGGCCGGTCGAGGCCGAGCTCGGCCCGCACCTTCTCGGCGGAGGCCGCGGTCATCGCGTCGGGGCCGTAGCGGCCGGCCGCGATCCGCATCGCCGGGTCGCCGGGCAGGACCCGCATCAGCACGAAGCACAGCGCGCCGACGACGAGAGCCACCAGGCCGGCCTGGGCCAGCCGGGGGAGGAGAAGTCGTCTCATCCGCCTAGTCTGCCCAGCGGATCGAGGCGAGGCGGTAGTTCACCTCGAACGGATCGACCTCCACGCCGGTGATGCGCTTGTTGGCGACGATCGCGAGCTCGGACCAGGTGACCGGGATGCCGGGCAACTGCTCCTGCAGGATCTCGGCGGCGCGGCGGCGCAGCGGCGGCTGCCGGTCCGGGTCGCCGGTCGCCATCAGCTGGTCGACGATGCCCAGCAGCTCCGGGTCGGACCAGCCCATCGCGCCCCAGTCGCCGCCCTTCGGGCCGTAATCCTGCATCAGGGCGCCGACCGGGTCGGGGACCACGGAGTAGAGGCGCGAGACCAGGCCCATCTCCAGCGTGCCGTCCTGGTGCCGGCTGACCACCTCCGACGTGTTGCCGACCGACACCTTCAGCTCGATGCCGACCTCCCGGAGCTGCGCCTGCAGGGCGGTGGCGATCGGCGGCAGCTCGGGCCAGCTGGCATAGGTGACGAGGGTCGGGGCGAAGCGCCGGCCGTCCTGCTGCAGGATGCCGTCGTCGCCCGGCGTCCATCCGGACTCGGCCAGCAGCCGCCGCGCCTCCTCCAGGTCGCGCCGCAGCGGCGGCAGCTCGGGGCCGTGCCAGCCGGCGAGGGTGGGCGGGAACAGCTGGGTCGCGGCCAGGTCGGGGTTGCGCAGGATCGCCTTGGCGATGCCGGCCCGGTCGATGGCGTTGCTGACCGCCCGGCGCTCCCGGACGTCGTCGAAGAAGGGCGAAGCCGCGTTCAGCTTCAAGATGCGGGTCCGGGGAATGGTCACGGCGCGCACGTCGAGATCGGGATCGCGCTTCAGCCGCGCCACCGAGACCGGCAGCATCGAGAAGGCGAGGTCGGCCTCGCCGCTTTCGGCCATCAGCGCCCGGGTCTCGCCCTGGCCGACGGCGAGATACTTCACCTCCCGGATTCCCGGCTGGCCACCCCACCAGCCGCCGGCCTCCTCGAGCTCCAGCTTCAGGGGCGGCGTCAGCGCCTTCACCCGGTAGGGCCCCGAGCCGATGATCCGCGCGACCCGGCCGGACTCGTCGTAGGAGGTCGGGGCGAGAATGATCGCGCCGTAATTCACCAGGAAGGCGGGCAGGGCGGCGAAGGGCCGCTCCAGCCGGATCACGACGTCGCCGCCGTCATGGCCGATATCGGCGATCGGCACCTGGGACAGGATGCCGGCGCCGGCCCGGGCCTGCCGCAGGCTCGCCGCCGCCGCCTCGGCGGTGACGGGGGTGCCGTCATGGAAGACGGCGCCGCCGCGGATCCGGAAGCGCCAGGTCAGCCCGTCGTCGCCGGCGGACCAGGATTCGGCCAGGGCCGGCGCGAGAGCGCCCGTGGAATCGGCCGTGACCAGCGTCTCGGCCACCTGCATGCGGCTGAAGATGTAGCCCGACTGCGCCGGGTCGATCCCGGCGATCTCCCAGGGGCCGACCACCTTGAGCGGCCGGTCCTGCGCCGAAGCGGTGCCGGCCAGGAGGGCAAGCGCCAGCCCGGCCGCGGCGACAAGATGTGCGACCTGCATCCCGATCTCCGTAATGTTATATCATACGTTTTGGATCGGGCGGATGAAAAGGTCAACAGCCGGATGGCGC
>NZ_JBHYMS010000063.1:0-41290 GCF_042743185.1 Inquilinus sp. NPDC058860
AGGAGATCATCGCCGACCGGCGCGCTGCCGGCCTCGCTCCGCCCAAGCCCGGATCCTCGCAGTAGACCACACTGCGGTCCTCACCGGATGCTGACGTTCGCAACGCGAACCCAACCTACGAGGCCTCTCGCAACCGCCGCAGCAGGAAGGCCCGCATCGCCGGGTCCTCGCACAGGCCGATCGCGCGCTCATAGGCGGCGTCCGCCGGCCGGTCCGGGCGCGCTGGGCGTGCACCGACTGGATCGCCGCTTCCAGCTGGAACCGCCCCATGCGCCGGTCCTGGGCGGCGGCCGACAGGATGTGCTCCGCCTCCGCCATCATCGGCTTCGACCACCGCGCCGAGTCCTGCTCCGACAGCGGCACGTAGTCCCCGGCAGGGCCGCGGCGTGCCTCCCGCCGGGCCTCGCAATGCAGCATCAGCGCCAGCAGCCCCTCGACCTCCGGCTCCGCCGGCAGCAGCGGCCGCAGCATCCGGCCGAGATCGATCGCCTCCGCCGCCAGCCCGCGGCGGCGCGGATCGGCGCCGGCGACGTCGTCCCAGCCGCTGCCATAGGCGGCGTAGACCGCCTGCAGCACCGCGTCGAGGCGCGGCGGCAGTTCCTTCGCCTCCGGCAGCTCGAAGCCGATGCCGGCGTCGCGGATCTTGCCCTTGGCGCGCGACAACCGCTGGCCCATGGCGGCGGGGCTGACCAGGAAGGCCGAGGCGATGCGCGCCGCGTCGAGCCCGAGCACCGTCTGCAGCATCAGGGGCGTGTGGATCGCCGGATCGATCGCCGGATGGGCGCAGACGAAGAGCAGCCTGAGCCGCTCGTCCGGGAATGCGTCGGACGCGGCCAGTTCCTGCGCCTCCTCTGCCGCAACGCGGAGGTCGGGGACCGCCTCCGCCCTCACCTGGAGGTGGCGGGCGCCGTCGATCAGCCGCCGGCGCGCCGCCGTCAGCAGCCAAGCCTCCGGCCGGTCCGGCACGCCGTCCCGCGGCCAGGTCTCCAGTGCCGACCGGAAGGCGTCGGCCAGCGCATCCTCCGCCGCCGCGATGTCGCGCGACCGGGCGGCCAGGAAGGTCACCAGCCGACCGTAGGAGTCACGCGCCGCCCGCTCGACCGCGCGGCGCGTGTCCGTGCTCACTGCTGCGGCTTCGGCGGCGCCACCGGCCGCACCTCGACCCCGCCGCCAGGGCCGCCCGGATAGCGCGAGGCCCAGTCGAGCGCCACGTCCAGGTTCGGCACCTCGATGATGAAGAAGCCGGCGAGCTGCTCCTTGGTGTCGGCGAAGGGACCGTCCTGCACCTGCCGCCCGCTGCCGCCGATGCGGATCGAGGTGGCGGTGGCCGGCGGCTCCAGCCCGGCGCCGGCGACCACGAGTCCGGCCTCCTTAAGCGCCGTCATATAGGGCATGAAGGCGGCCCAGAAGGCAGCGTGCTTCTCCGGGTCGCGGCGGGCGGCAAATTCCTCGGGGGTCTGCTGGAACAGCAACGCGTACTGCATGATCGTCTCCATCGCATGGGTCGAGCGCGTCTCGCTCACCCCCATGACGGGCCGGCAGAAGGCCTTTCGACATCGTCCGCGAAAAAATCGACGGGGGCTACACCCGCCGGCGGCGCGACTTGGCGAAGGTGTCGAAGGCCACGGCCAGCACGATGATCACGCCGATGATGATCTGCTGGATGTAGGAGGAGACGTTCATCAGCACGAGGCCGTTCAGCAGCACGCCGATCAGCACCGTGCCGATCACCGTGCCGAAGATGGTGCCGATGCCGCCGAACAGGCTGGTGCCGCCGATCACCACCGAGGCGATCACGGTCAGCTCGTAGCCCTGCCCCGCCACAGCCTCGGCCGAGTTCAGCCGGGCCGACAGCACGAAGGCGCCGAGCCCGGCGAAGAAGCCCATGATGACGTAGACGCTGAGCAGCACTCGCCGCACCTTCAGCCCGGACAGCCGCGCCGCCTCCGGATTGCCGCCGACGGCATAGACCTGGCGGCCGAAGCGGCTGTAGCGCAGCACCAGATGGGCCAGCACGGCGAAGCCCAGGAAGACCAGCACCGGCACCGGGATCTCCAGGATCTTGCCCTGGCCCCAGTAGCGGAAATCCGCGTCGAAGCCGCTGATCGGCCCGCCGCCGGACAGGAGCAGCGCGGCACCGCGGAAGGCCGACATGCCGCCCAAGGTCACCACGAAGGGCGGCACCTTCAGCCGGGTGATGGCGAAGCCCTGCACCGCGCCGGCCGTCATGCCGAGCAGGATCGAGACCAGGGCGGCGGCGCCCCAGCCCCAGCCTTGAACCTCGTCCGAGCCGAGCGCGAAGTTGCCGGTGGCGCTGCCCTTGGCGACGATGGCGGCAGCGAGGCCGCAGAAGGCCAGGACGGCGCCGACCGACAGATCGATGCCGGCGGTCAGGATGACGAAGGTCATGCCGATCGCCAGCAGCCCGTAGATCGAGACCTGGCGCAGCACGTTCAGCAGATTGACCGTGGAGATGAAGCGCGGCTCGGCGATGGCGAAGCCGGCCATCAGCACCACCAGGAAGATCAGCGGCGCGAACCGCGCCAGAAGCCCGAACAGGTCGAAGCCGCCGCGGTCCGGAAGTGTCGTGCCCTGCGCCATCTTGGTCTTCCCTATGCCGCCCGGCGGCGAGTCATCAGCCGCATCAGCGTCTCCTCGTCGGCCTCGGCCCGGCCGACCTCGCCGGTGATCCGGCCCTCGCACATGGTGACGATGCGGTCGCTGATCGCCAGCACCTCGGGCAACTCCGACGAGATGGCGATCACCGCGATGCCTTCCCGCGCCAGCCGGCCCAGCAGCTGGTGCACCTCGGCCTTGGCGGCGACGTCGATGCCGCGGGTCGGCTCGTCGACGATCAGCACCTTCGGCCGCAGCGCCAGCCAGCGGGCCAGCACCACCTTCTGCTGGTTGCCGCCGGACAGGTTGGCGATCTGCTGCTCCGGTCCCGCCATGCGGATGCCGAGCGCCCGGCGATACTCCTCGACCAGTCCCCGCTCGCGGCTGTCCGGCACATAGCCGAACAGCCCGGCCAGCTTGCCGAGCGCGGCGATGGCCAGGTTGCTGCGGATCGCCAGCGACAGGAACAGCGCCTGCTGCTTGCGGTCCTCCGGCACCAGTCCGATGCCGTGGCGGATGGCGTCGGCCGGGCTGCGGATCTCGACCGGCTTGTCCTCGACCAGGACGCGGCCGCCGGTGCGGGCGTCGGCGCCGAAGACGGCGCGGGCCAGCTCGGTCCGCCCGGCGCCGACCAGCCCTGCGATGCCCAGGATCTCGCCGCGCCGCACCGCCAGCGACACGTCGTGCAGCACCGTGGCGTGCGGGTTCAGCGCGCTGCGCTCGGTGGCGATGCCCTCGGCCCGCAGCGCCGGCGGGCCGGCCTGGGCCGCGCCGCCCTCGATCCGGGCCAGGGCGCCGAGGTCGCGGCCGACCATCATGCGGATGATGTCGTCGACGGTGATCTCGGCCACCTGCGCGCTGCCGACCAGCCTGCCGTCGCGCAGCACCGTGACCCGGTCGCACACCGTCATCACCTCGTCCAGCCGGTGGGTCACATAGATCACGGCGATGCCCTGGCCGCGCAGGGCGCGGATGATCGCCATCAGCCGGTCGACCTCGGTGGAACTGAGGGCGGAGGTCGGCTCGTCCATCACGATCAGCCGCGATTCCATCGACAGGGCGCGGGCGATCTCGACCATCTGCTGCTCGGCGACGCTGAGGTCGCGCACCAGCCGGCGCGGGTCGATGGTCAGGCCGATCCGGTCCAGCGCCGCCTTCCCCGCCCGGTGCATCGCGCCCCAGTCGACCAGCCCGGCCCGCCCCAGCTCGCGCCCGATCAGGATGTTCTCCCCCACCGTCAGGCTCGGGATCAGGTTGAACTCCTGATAGATCGTGACGATGCCGCGCCGCTGCGCCTCATAGGGCGCGGCGAAGCTGACCGTCTCGCCGGCGAAGACGATGCTGCCGCCGTCCGGCGCCTGCGCCCCGGACAGGATCTTCAGCAGCGTCGACTTGCCGGCGCCGTTCTCGCCGAGCAGGCCGTGCACCTCCCCGGCCGCGACCTCCAGCCCGACGCCGTCCAGGGCGACGACGCCCGGAAAGCGCTTGGTGATCGCGGTCATGCGCAGCAGCGGTTCGGTCATGCGCGTCCCTGGAATGCGGCGTAGGTTGGGTTCGCCATGGCGAACCCAACACTCTCCGGCTGTTCTGTTGGGTTCGCGATGCCGCGACCCCAACCTGCGAGCTACTTCACCTCGCCGATGCGCTCGGCCTTGTCGAGATTGGCCTTGGTGATGGCGATCGGGGTCAGCAGGATCAGCGACGGGTCCGGCTTCTTCTCGGTCTTCAGATAGTCGACCAGCACCTCGACCGCCTTGCGGCTCTGGCCCCCCGGGAACTGCTCGATGGTGCCGGCCAGGCCGCCGTCGCGGATGCTGCCCAGCGCCTCCGGCAGCGCGTCGAAGCCGATGATCCTGATCTTGTCCTGCAGGTTGCGGCCGCGCACCGCCTCGAGCGCGCCGAGCGCCATGTCGTCATTGGCGGCGACGATCACGTCGGGCGGCGTCGGCAGGCCGGCCAGGATCGACTCGGTGATGCTCAGCCCCTGGTCGCGGGCGAAGTTGGCGGTCTGCTCCGCCACGAACTTGTACTTGTCCTTGTGGGCGTCGAGGACGTTGTGCACGCCCTTGTTGCGGTCGATCGCCGGGCTGGCGCCCGGCTGGCCCTGCAGGTTCACGATGGTGGCGCCGTCCGGATAGGTGTCCATCAGCCACTTGGCCTGGGCCTCGCCGCCCAGCACGTTGTCGGCGCCGACATGGGCCAGGATGCCGTCGACCCCGGTGACGCGGCGGTCGATGGTGACGACCGGCACGCCGGCCTCCACCGCCTCGGTCAGCACCGGCGCCATGGCGTTGACGTCGATCGGGCTGATCACGATGCCGTCGACCTTCTGCACCAGCGCCGCCTCGACATCGGCGGTCTGCTTCGGCGCGCTGTTCTGGCCGTCGGATTCGACCGAGGCCACGCCCAGCTTCTGCGCTTCGGCCTTCAGCTCGTTCATCATGTGGACGAAGAACGGGAAGCCGAGGCTGGGCACCGATGTCAGGATTGTCTTCTTGTCCTGCGCCGCCGCCGGCAGGGCGACCGCGACCGCCAGGACCGCGCCCAGCAGGACGCGCTGCAACGTACCAGTCATGAGCTCTCCTCCACGGCGATTTGGTCTGTCGGGGCGGTGCCGCGCCGCGATCCCGACTCTTCGATCAGCGTGAATTGTCGGATGATTGTTCGGCCACTGTCAACGGACCGCTCCAGGTGCGGCGATGTTGGACAGACCGCAGCGGATGGCGGATAAGCGTTCCGATCGAGGTCGGACGGAACGACAGGACATGGCGAAGGCGAAGACGGCCGAGCGACCGATGACGGCGACGGAAGCCGACGGCCAGGCCGTGGTGCCGGTGGTGTTGTCGGGCGGGTCCGGGACGCGGCTGTGGCCGCTGTCGCGGGCCGGGTACCCCAAGCAGTTCCTGCCGCTGGTGTCGGGCAGCACCATGATCCAGGAGACGGTGGCCCGGGTCGGCGAGGCCGACGGCTTCGCGCCTCCCGTGTTCATCTGCGCCGACGACCACCGCTTCATCGTCGCCGAGCAGATGCGCCAGATCGGCGTGACGCCCGACGCCATCCTGCTCGAGCCCTCGGCCCGCAACACCGCTCCCGCCGTCGCCGTCGCCGCCCGCTTCCTGGCCGACCGCGCCCCCGACACCCTGATGCTGGTGCTGCCCGCCGACCACCACATTGCCGATCCGAAGGGCTTCCGGGCATCCATCGCCGCCGCCGCGCCCGCCGCCCGCCAGGGCTATCTCATGACCTTCGGCATGCAGCCGACCGCGCCCGAGACCGGCTACGGCTACATCCTGCCCGGCGACGACATCGCCGGGGCCCCCGGCGCCCGCACCGTCGCCCGCTTCGTCGAGAAGCCGCCGCGCGAGACCGCCGAGCGCTTCCTGGCCGAGGGCCGCCACCTGTGGAACGCCGGCATCTTCCTGTTCACCGCCGGCCAGTACCTGGCCGAATGCGCCCGCCACGCGCCCCAGGTGCTGGCCGCCGCCGACGCCGCGCTCAAGGCCGCCTCGCGCGACCTCACCTTCCTGCGCCTCGACCCCGCCGCCTTCGTCCAGGCCCCCTCCATCTCGATCGACCACGCCGTCATGGAGAAGACCGACCGCGCCGGCATCGTCCCGGCCTCGATCGGCTGGACCGATGTCGGATCCTGGTCCTCGCTGTGGGAGATCGGCGACCGCGACGCCGACGGCAACCTGACCCAGGGCGACGCCCTGGCGTTTGCCTCGCGCAACTGCCTGGTCCGCTCCGACGGCATCCTCACCGCCGTGATCGGCCTCGACGACGCCATCGTCATCGCCACCGACGACGCCGTCCTGGTCGCCGCCAAGGACCAGGTCCAGGACGTCAAGGCCGTCACCGACGCGCTGAAGAAGGCCAAACGCCCCGAGGCCGTGATCCACCGCGAGATCTACCGCCCCTGGGGCACCGTCAAGTCGCTGCACGCCGGCGACCGCTTCCAGGTCAAGCGCGTCCTGATCCATCCCGGACAGGCCATCGCCCTGCAGCGCCACTACCACCGCTCCGAGCACTGGGTCGTGCTCTCCGGCACCGCCCGCGTCACCATGGAGGGCCAGTCCCGCATCCTGCGCGAGAACGAGGCCGTCTACCTCCCCATCGGCACCGACCACAAGCTCGAGAACCCCGGCAAGATCGACCTCGAGCTGATCGAGGTCCGTACCGGCCCCTATCTTGGCGAGGACGACGTCGTCCGGCTCGAGGAGCCGTGATCCGGAAATCGTAGGTTGGGTTCGCGACAGCGAACCCAACATCGTACCGCCGTCAAATCGTTGGGTTCGCGTGCCGCGAACCCAACCTACCCGCCCCTGCTCAGAAGCGGATCGTCGTCGACACGCCCAGCGCCGCCATCGGCTTCTGCTCGCCCGGGCTGTTCGGTGAATCGTCCTGCAGCCGCAGGTTGATGCCGACCGTGTTGCGCCGCATCGGGATCGAGACGCCGAGATCGAGGATGTTGATGTCCTCCTTGCTCTGGCTGACCGTGTTGCGCTGATTGTTCTTCGGGTTCAGGAAGGCGTGGTAATAGGCCGCCTTGTAGGTCCAGTTGTCGCTGTCGACGAAGGTGCCGGTGACGCCGAACAGCTCGGCATCGCCATCGAGGCTGTCGCCCATCGAACGGTCGTAGAACCGGTAGCCGTCCCGATAGGCGAAGTTCTCGTAGAAATATCCGTAGATCTTCTTGTCGAGGAAGTTCGCGGTCGAGTTCGAGTATTCGACATTGACCTTCCACATCGATCCGTCGTCACCCCAGCCGTTCCACAGCGACGCACCGATCACGGCCGCGTTGCGCGACGGCAGCGGGATGCCGATGTCGGAATAGGCGGCGTCTTCGCCGGTCAGCTCGCCATAGATCTCGAAGGGCTGGCCGAACAGCTGGTTGCTGTAGCGGGCGTCGAAGCCGGCGATCTGGTTGGCCGGGTCCTGGGCCTGTTGTGCAGGATCATCGACGTTGGTGTTGCCGAAGAAGCCGTCGATGAAGGAGCGGAAGCCGCAGGGCCGCCCGCTGCCGCAGAACATCATGATGCGCGAGGCGCCGAGCTCCAGCCCCGGGATCGGGCTGATCGAGGCCCGCAACCCGAACATCAGGGTGTTGGAGACGATCCGGTCGTCCGGCAGGACGCCGAGGAAGCCGGTGATCTGCCAAGGTCCGATCCAGCTCAGCCACGGTGTCTCGAAGGCATGCGGATTGGAGCGCATGAAGCCGACCTTCGGGAACGGCCGCGCATTGGTCGAGAGGATCAGGCTGGTGGTCTCGCCCGGCCCCCACCAGGTGTCGAGCCAGCCGGCATAGAGGATCCAGTTGTCGACCCTCTGGGCAAGATAGGTGCCGTCGAGCGACGGCTGGAACTCGTCCTCGCCGGCGTAGTACCAGGGGCTGTCGCCCTTGACGAAGCGGGAATAGGCGCCGAGCGACAGCCGCAGCGCCGTCGAATCGCCCATGTATTCGAAGGAGGCGGTGACCTCGCCGCGTTGCCGGGCCGTGTACTCGAAGCCGCGCACCAGGGCGGGCTGGTTGGTCAGATCGGCCCGCAGCTCCGCATGCAGCTGGCCCTGCCGGGTCTCGGCCGCGGCCCGGGCGCGGACACGGTCGAGCGCGGCCTGGGCATAGGGCGGCAGCAGGTCCCGGTCGGCCTTCGCCAGGCGGTAGGTGATCTGCGCCCAGGGAAGCGGCCAGGCGCTCAGCACGCCGTCGATCAGGCGGAAGTTCTCCAGGATGTGGATGTCATTGCGCAGGGTCGAATCGCCCGGCTCCGCCCATGGGCTGGCCGTCGCCGTTCCCGTCGTCGCCGCGAGAGTGCCGCCCGCAATGACGGCAGCAGCAACGGCAATGGCAATCTTCCTCGCAACGGCCATTATTCCCCCCGGACGGCCCCCGATACCCTGCCCTCAATACACAAGACGCTCCCGGAAGCCCAGCCGCCGCATGAGGCGGTATGCGGTTCCCCGCTTCCGTCCGCTCGGCTGAGAGACAAATTTGTCACAATCGCAACCGCACTCCTTGGCGGCCGCGATCCGCTGCGCCATCTCTGTGAGATCGATTCTCAGGAGGCGTCATGCGCGCCCTTCTCCTCGCCCTCACCGCCCTCCTCCTCGCCGCCTGCGTGCAGACGCGGGTCGCAGGCTATGTCGACCCCGCCTATCGCGGCGCGGCCACGGTCCGCTCGATCGCCGTGGCCGCGGAGACACCGCGGCTCGCGGAGCGCGAAGCGCTGGAGAACGCGGCCGTGGCGGAGCTCACGGCCCGCGGCGTCCGCGCGGTGCGGATGATCGACCTGGTGCCGCCGACCCGGCCCGGCGGCCCGGCCGCCGAGACGGCCGCGATCCGGACGGCCGGCGTCGGCGCCGTGCTGCGCATCGCCGTCGACCAGCGCGCCATGGTCGCCCGCTATGTCCCGCCGACCTATGTCGGGGATCCCTTCTGGCCGTATGGCGGCCCCTGGTCCTATGGCGGGTACTGGTACGGCCGCGGCCCCTTCGCCGGCCCGGCGACCGGCGGCGGCTGGGTCGACGAGCCGGCGGCCCGCTACGAGGCCAGGCTGCAGCAGGCCGGCGATGGCGCCGTCATCTGGGCGGGCGAGGCCACCGCCCGCGGCGGCTCCAGCACCGATTTCGCCGATCTCGCCGCCCGGGCGGCCAAGGACTTGGTCGCCCGCCTGCAGCAGGACAAGGTGATCTGAGATTCGGCCCCGAATCGGCGTCAGTCAGCGACGTGGATGCGGCAGCTGGTGGCGGCGATCGCCTCGCGGAACGGCGCCGGCGGGACCCGGTCGGTGAACAGGGCATGGACCTCGCCGATCGAGGCCAGCCGCACCATGGCGTTGCGGCCGAACTTGGTGTGGTCGGCCACCAGGAACACCTGGCGTGAATTGTCGATGATCGCCCGTGCGACCCGCACCTCGCGGTAGTCGTAGTCGAGCAGCGTGCCGTCCTCGTCGATGCCGCTGATGCCGATGATCCCGACATCGACCTTGAACTGGCGGACGAAATCGAGCGTCGCCTCGCCGACGATGCCGCCGTCCCGCGCGCGAATCACGCCGCCGGCGACGATCACCTCGCAGCTCGCATTCGAATACAGGATGTTCGCGACGTTGATGTTGTTGGTGATCACCCGCAGGCCGCGATGGCCGAGCAGCGCGCGCGCCACCTCCTCGGTCGTCGTACCGATGTTGAGGAACAGCGAGGCGTTGTCCGGCACCTGCCGCGCCACCAGCCGCGCGATCCGGCGCTTTTCCTCCAGGCACAGCACCTGACGGGTGGAATAGGCGAAGTTCTCGACGCTGCCGGGCGCGGTGACGCCGCCGTGGAAGCGCCGCAGCAGGGCCCGGTCCTGCAGCAGCGAGATGTCGCGGCGGATCGTCTGCGGCGTCACCTGGAACCGGTCGGCCAAGGTCTCGACCGTGACATAGCCCTCCTGGCGGACCAGCTCGACGATCTGGCTCTGCCGCGCCGTGGCGTTCATGGCCGCTCTTCTTCCGTGGCTGGACGAAAAAAGAATGCTAAAGGGGAAGCGGAAACGATGCCAATATTTTCATTTGCGAACATCGGCCAGGCATGCCGTCCATGGCGACGGCCTTGCGATCGGGCCGTCCCGTGCTATGAAGGACGGCAAGAAACACGGGGATGGACCGGATCATGGGTGCAGAGTGGGTCATCATCATCGGCGTCATCGCCTTCTTCTTCTGGCAGACCGTCACCCGCTGAGGACGCGGCCGCTCCGCTGACGCACGACGCCGGTTCCGCCCGGAACCGGCGTGACGTCCCGCCCCGGCTTATCGCCGCGGCCGGCCCGCGGCGCGGTCGTCGCGGTCGCCGGTGCGCAGCGTCCACTCCACCACCTGCTTCATCACCCCGCCCAGGGCATCGTCCCAGGCCCGGATCACCGCCGAGAACTCGGGGCCCTGCACCTCGACCACCCGCTCGAAGCTCTCGCCGCCGATGATCGTCCGCTGCGGGAAGCGCACCAGCTTGGCCCCGATCCGCACCCGGACGCGGTAGGGCTCGCCCGGCCAGCGCTCGGCCCGGAACTCGCGGATCTCGGGCTGCAGCACGTAGTTGGCACGCAGGCCGGAGATCTGCCGGCCGACCGAGACGATCTTGCCGGTGTTCTCGAAGCTCTCGACCAAGAGGCCGACGACCATCGCCGGGGCCCGGTCGACCCAGGCCACCTTGGCGAAATAGTCGAGCGAGGTCGGGTTCTCGCTGATCGCGATCCGGTCGGTGTCGATGCCGGCATTGGCCGTCGGCATGTCGACCAGGAGCTGCCACGACGCCTTGGGCAGGCCGGGGTCGAAGGTGTTCTTCGGCGTCAGCTCGTAGACCTGCGGTGCCGGCGGGGCCAGGGCGCTGATCCCGCCGCAGCCGGCCAGGCCGACCGCGGCCGAGGAGAGTGCGGCCTGGCGCAGGAAGAGACGCCGGGACAGGGGGGAGAAGCTCATCTTCACCTCGAGGAACCTTGCGGCGGCACGCCGCCGGACGAGCCGCCGAACAGGAACTGCGCCGGGCTGCGGTCGAGCCGCGACAGGGTCCGGTTCAGGTTGTCGGTCAACTGGCGGAGCTGGGTGATCAGCTGGGTGATCTCGTACAGCCCGTCGGTGGAGAAGCTCTCCACCCCTGGGCCGGACTGTTTCAGGAGCCGGGCCACGCCGTCGGCGCTCTGGCGCAGCGACGCGATCATCGCCCGGGCGTCGACCACCGCGGCATTGACCTGGGTGTTCGTGGTCGACAGGAAGCCGTCCGCGCCCGTGGTGAGGCGGTCCAGATCGGTCCGCGCCTGGGTCACCAGCCCGTCGACATTCTGGGTCAGCGTATCGATCCGCTCGATCGTGCTCGCCAGTTGGGTCGAACGCTGCGCCAGCGCCGCGGTCAGGGTGTTCACATTGGTCAGGACTTCAGAGATGTTCCGGACGTTGTCCTCGGAGAAGATCCGTTGGACCTCGCGCGAGATGTCGGACAGCCGGTCGAGCAGCTGCGGCACGGTGTCGACGATCGCCTGCAGCCCGGACTGGCGCGACGGGATCACCGCGTAGGCCTTGCCCTCCTCCTTGTCCAGCCGCGCCGCGCCCTGGACCCCGCCGCTGAGCAGGACGAAGGCGCCGCCGGTCAGGCCCTGGATCTCGAGCGACGCCACTGTGCCCTTGACGATCGGCGTGTTCGGCCGGACCGCGATCCGGACCTGCACCTGCTCGACATTGGACGGATCGATCTGGACGTCCTCGACGGTGCCGACCGGAATGCCGCGGTAGCGCACCTGACTGCCCTCCTGCAGCCCGGTGACGTTGCCGGAGAAGTAGATCAGGTAGCGTTCCGCGTTCTCGCGCAGCCCCGATCCGCCGAGCCAGACGGCGAACACCACCAGCCCGACCATCAGGATCAGGACGAAGCTGCCGACGGCGACATAGCTCGCACGCGTCTCCATCTCAGCCCTCCGCCCCCGTCTGCGCATGCTCCAGGGCGGCATGCTCGGCCGCCGCCGCGCGGCCGCGCGGGCCGTGGAAATATTCCTGGATCCAGGGGTGGTCGACCTCGAGCAGGTTCTCGTAGGTGTCGACCACGACCTTCTTGTCGATCAGCACCGCGATGCGGTCGCAGATCGTGACCAGGCTGTCGAGATCGTGGGTGACCATGAACACCGTCAGCTTGAGGCTGCGCTGCAATTCCGAGATCAGCTGGTCGAAGGCGGCGGCGCCGATCGGGTCGAGGCCGGCGGTCGGCTCGTCGAGGAAGATGATCTCCGGATCCAGCGCCAGCGCCCGGGCCAGGGCGGCGCGCTTGCGCATGCCGCCGGACAGCTCGGAGGGATACTTGATGCCGGCGCTGCAGGCCAAGCCGGCCATGGCGATCTTCACCCGCGCCAGCTCGTCCATCATGTGGTGCGACAGCCGGGTGTACTCCTTCATCGGCACCTGGATGTTCTCGGCCACGGTCATCGAGCTGAACAGGGCGCCGTCCTGGAACATCACACCCCAACGCCGCTGCACCGCCCGGCGTTCCGCTTCGTCCGCCTGGTCCATGTCGACGCCGAGCACCTCGAGCGACCCGGCGGCGGGACGGATCAGGCCGATGATCTCCTTCAGCAGCACCGACTTGCCGGTGCCGGAGCCGCCGACGACGCCCAGCACCTCGCCGCGCCGGACGTCGAGATCCAGCCCGTCATGGATCACCTGGGTGCCGAACTGGGTCCGGAGCCCGCGCACGCGGATCACGGCATCCTCGTCCGGCACCTGGCCCGGCGCCCGGGGATCCTCGCTCATCGTCAGACCCCCAGGGTGGCGAACAGGATGGAGAACAGCGCGTCGAGCACGATCACCAGGAAGATCGAGACGACGACGGACTGAGTGGTCAGCCGGCCGACGCTCTCGGCGCTGCCGGAGACCTTCAGCCCCTCATAGCAGCCGACCATGGCGATGGTGAAGGCAAAGACCGGGGCTTTGACCATGCCGACCCAGAAGGTGTTGATGCCGATCGCCGCCTGGAACTGGTTCAGGAACTGCACGAAGCTGATGTTCAGAGCGAAATACGACATGAACGCGCCGCCCAGGATCGCCATCAGGCTGGCATAGAAGCTCAAGAGCGGCAGGGTGATGGCGAGGGCGAAGACGCGGGGGATCACCAGCACCTCGATCGGGTCGAGGCCCAGCGTCTCCATCGCGTCGACCTCCTGGTTCACCTGCATGGTGCCGATCTGCGCGGTGAAGGCCGAGCCGGAGCGGCCGGCGACGATGATCGCCGTCATCAGCACGCCGAGCTCGCGCAGCACCGAGACGCCGAGCAGGTTGACCACGAAGATCTGGGCGCCGAAACGGCTGAGCTGGTCCGCCCCCTGATAGGCGAGCACCACGCCGATCAGGAAGGACAGCAGGCCGACGATCGGCATGGCGTTGAGGCCGGTGGCCTCGATGTTGTGCGCCAGCGCCGTGAAGCGGATCCGGCGCGGCCGCAGCAGCGTGGCGACGCTCTTGACCACCAGCATGCCGAGAAAGCTCAGGAGCGCCAGCGCTTCGTCGCGGAAATCGTAGGTCGCCTTGCCGGTGCGGAGCGCCAGCTCGTACAGGATGTTGCGGTCGGGATGCTTGATCGGCTCGTCGCGCTCGACCCGCGACACCGCCTCGAGCAGGCCTTTCTGGTCGTCCGACACGCCCTCGACCCGGACCGCGGCGCCGGCGGCCGCGAGATCCTCCTGGGTGCGATGCACCAGCCAGGCGCCGACGGTGTCGAGCCGGGTGACGCCGGACAGGTCCAGCACCACCTCGCCCTTCACCGATGTCCGCACCAGCTCCGACAGCTCGTGGTCGAGGGGCGCCGCCGCCCGGGTCACCCAGGGCCCTTCCAGGTGCAGCCGGGTGACGCCGCTCTCGATGCGGCTGTCGATGCGGGCCTCGGCGTCCATGGCCGTCGCCGTGGTCACCGCGCAGCCTCCGGGCCGGCCGGCTCCCGCACCTGCGAATTGCCTTTCGGGCCGCAGGCACTACGATGCAGGGTCGCTCCGGCCCGCAACCAAGGACGTCTCATGGATCTCAAGTCGCACATACGCGGCATCCCGGATTTTCCCAAGCCAGGCATCCTCTTCTACGACATCTCGCCGCTCCTGGCCCACCCGCAAGCGTGGCGGCATGCCGTCGACAGCCTGGCGGCCAAGGTCCGCGAGTGGCAGCCCGACATCCTGGTCGGCATCGAATCTCGCGGGTTCCTGGCGGCGGCACCACTATCCTATGTGCTGGGCTGCGGTTTCGTGATGTGCCGCAAGCGCGGCAAGCTGCCGGGCGAGACGATCGGCCATCTCTACCAGCTCGAATACGGGTCGGACGCGATCGAGATCCAGGCCGACGCGATCAAACCCGGGATGAAGGCGGTGGTGCTGGACGACCTGCTGGCCACCGGCGGCACCATGGCGGCGGCGATCCAGCTGCTGCGCAGGGTGGGCGCCGATGTCCGCGGCGCGGCCTGCCTGATCGAGCTGTCCTTCCTCGGCGGTCGCGACAAGATCGACGCGCCGCTGGCCTCGCTGCTGCAATACGACAGCTGAGGCCATCGGACCGGGCGGGCGGCTCAGCGGGCCTCCTGCTCCGCGGCCCGATCGCCGCTCAGATCGTGCCAGGCCGTGCCGATCAGGGCCGCCGCGCCCACGGCCGACAGCGCCACGACCGCCACCAGGACCAGGCTGCGCAGGCTCGGCACGGTCGGCTGGTACTCCGGCTCGTCGAACAGGCTGCGGTTGAGCCGGCGCAGGAGATCGGTGTCGCTGCGCGGGGCCGCGGAATGGTCGAGGAAGCGCTCGACCACGCGATCCTCGCAGACGGAAAGGCCGATTGAAGGCTGGGCCGGCCGGTCTGCCGGCCTGCGCTCGATCTCCTGCACCTCGGTCATCGTCCGGCCTCTGCCTCCATCCGCACCGTCCTCGCGGCATTCCATTGATGCCCGCATTATATGCGCCCTGGTGCGATCCGCACCAAGCATCGCGTTTCCGGAGGTTTCCGGCCCGGCCCCGCCGCCATGTGAAATATTTTTGATAAATGCAATTAGGAATGACACGCATTTGCTTGACCGGCGCACAGGGATGTGAGAATGACTCTCAACATCGTCTTGTCCGATCAATCTCACCGTGGATGGGGACCATGCTGGATCAACCCACAGCGCATGCCGTCGAGCCGCCGCAGCGGCCCGCCCCGGCCAGCCTTGACACGCGCGACCTGTTCGGCGCCCGCCGCGAGCTGACGATCCAGCACGGCGACGACGTCTACCGCCTGCGGATCACCCGCAACAGCAAGCTCATCCTGACCAAGTAGCCCCTTCCCTCGGCTCGCGCCCCCAGCCAGCCGGGCATCCGCCCGCCGCCAGGTTTGCGCGAGGACCCGTCGCCCGCACAGGTTCTCGTCATGCTTCGCATCCCTGGCGGCCCATGTTTCGGCCGCGTTTTCGCGTGTCCTGTCGCAACCCGCCGGCCGCCGGCGCCCCCAGTCACCGGTGATCGGAGAGCATGATGCAGAGCCTCGATCCTGACCATCCGGTCCCGCCGACCGCCCTCGCCGCGCGCTGGGCGGCGCTGCGCGCCGAACAGCCGCAGCTTCGCGCCCGTGACGCCGCGGCGGCGCTGGGCGTCAGCGAAGGCGAGCTCGTCGCCTCCCAGCTCGGCGCCGGCACCACCCGCATTGGCGGGGACTGGAGCACGATCCTGCAGGCGGTCGAGGCGCTCGGCCCGGTCATGGCGTTGACCCGCAACGAGAGCGTGGTGCACGAGAAGACCGGCACCTATCAGAACGTCTCGGCCGGCAGCCATGTCGGCCTGGCGCTCGGCCCCGACATCGACCTGCGGCTGTTCTACACGAGCTGGGCACACGGCTTTGCGGTCGGCGGCGCCGGTCACCCGAAGCCGAGCCTGCAGTTCTTCGACCCGGCGGGCACCGCGATCCACAAGATCTTCCTGACCGAGGGCAGCGACCGCGCCGCCTTCATCGGCCTGGTCGAACGCTTCCGTCACGCCGACCAGGCGCCGGTGCTGGCGCCGCAGGAGATGGTCCGCCCGGCGATCCTCGATGATGGCGAGATCGACGTCGCCGGCTTCCGCGCCGGCTGGGACGCGATGGAGGACACGCACCAGTTCTTCGGCCTGCTGAAGTCGCATCGGCTCGACCGGCTGCAGGCGATGCGCCTGGCCGGGCCGCAGCGGGCCGAGCCGGTCGGCCGCGACGCGCTGCGCCGGGTGCTGGCCGCGGCGGCGGACACCGGCGCCGCGATCATGGTCTTCGTCGGCAATCCCGGCTGCCTGCAGATCCACACCGGCCCGGTGCACCGGCTGCACGACATGGGGCCTTGGCTGAACGTGCTGGATCCGGGCTTCAACCTGCATCTGCGCGAGGACCGGATCGACAGCGCCTGGGTGGTGCGCAAGCCGACCAAGGACGGCGTCGTCACCTCGCTGGAGCTGTTCGACGTCGACAACACGCTGATGGCGATGCTGTTCGGCGCCCGCAAGCCGGGCCAGCCGGAGCGCGCCGACTGGCGTGAGCTGGTGGGCCGGGTCAGCGCCCTGGTCGCCGCCTGATGCGCCCGCTCATGTCCCTCGCCGCCGCGGCGCTGCTCGCGGCCACCCTGCCCGTCCGGGCGGAGCCGCCGCAGCGGGTCGTCGTCGCCGGCGGCGACATCACCGAGATCGTCTACGCCCTGCATGCCGAGGACCGCATCGTCGGGGTCGACACCACCAGCCTGTATCCGCCCGCCGCCCGCGAGCGGCCGGATGTCGGCTATCTGCGCCAGCTTTCGGCCGAGGGCATCCTGTCGCTGAGCCCGGATCTGGTGCTGACCACGGTGTCGGCCGGCCCGCCGGCGGTGCTGGAGCAGATCCGCTCCGCCGGAACGCCGGTCGAGGCCCTGCCCGAGGCCTTCACCGCCGAGGGCGTCGTCGCCAAGATCATCGGCGTGGAGAAGGCGCTCGGCCTGGCCGACCCGGGGCTGAGCCAGGCGGTCCGCGCCGATTTCGCGACGGTGGCGGTCGCCGTCGCCAAGCTGCCGGGCAAGCCGCGGGTGCTGTTCGTGCTGTCGATCACCCAGGGCGCGCCGCTGGGCGGCGGCAGCGGCACGGCGGCGGACGGCATCATCCGCCTGGCCGGCGGAACCAACGCGGTCGGCGAGATGGAGCGCTACAAGCCGCTGTCGTCCGAGGCGGTGGCAGCCGCGGCGCCGGAGGTGGTGGTGATCGCCAGCCACGCCGTCGAGCCGAATGGCGGCATGGAGAAGATCGCGGCGCTGCCGGTCTTCGCCCAGACCCCCGCGGCCAAGTCGGGCCGGATCATCTCGATGGATTCCCTATACCTCCTCGGCTTCGGGCCACGCACGCCGCAGGCGGCGCGCGACCTGGCGGCCGTGCTGCATCCCGGCTGGACCCCGCCCACACTGCCCGACCGGGCCTGGAGCGCGGGTTCGTGACGGTCCTGGCCACCAGCGGCGCCATGCCGGTCCCGGCGGAACAGCGGCGGGCCCGCCGCCTGTCGCTGACCCTGGCCGGGCTGGCGCTGCTGCTGGCCGCTTCGGTGCTGGCCAGCATCAGCATCGGGCCGGCGGACATCCCGCTCGGCCACGTCCTGGCGATCCTCGGCCACCATCTCGGGCTCGGCAGCCTCGACGCGGTGACGACGCGCGACGCCGCCATCGTCGACGCCATCCGGCTGCCGCGGACGCTGCTCGGCGCCATGGTCGGCGCCGTGGTCGCCGTGTCCGGGGCGATGATGCAGGGGCTGTTCCGCAACCCGCTGGCCGATCCGGGCCTGATCGGGGTCAGCGGCGGCGCCGCCTTCGCCGGCGTGTCGGTGATCTCGCTGGGAATGCCCGCGGCGCTGGCGGGCATCCCCCTCCTCCGCATCTATGCCCTGCCGCTCGCGGCCTTCCTCGGCGGCCTCGTCGCCACCCTCGCCGTCTACCGCCTGTCGAAGCGGGACGGCCGGATCTCGGTGACGATGATGCTGCTCGTCGGCATCGCGGTGAACGCGCTGGTCGCCACCGGCACCGGCTACGTCGTGTTCAAGGCCGACGAGAACGCGATGCGCACCATCACCTTCTGGACCATGGGCAGCCTCAGCGGCGCGACCTGGACCTCGGTCCTCGCCGTGCTGCCCTTTGCCCTGGTGCTGCTCGCCGCCGTCGCCCTGGCCGCGCGGGCGCTGAACGGCATGCTGCTGGGCGAGGCGGTGGCGGTGCATCTGGGCTTCCCGGTCGAGAAGGTGACGCGCCTCCTGGTCGGCACGGTCGCTCTCGCGGTCGGCGCCGCGGTCGCGGTCAGCGGCATGATCGGCTTTGTCGGCCTCCTGGTGCCGCACATGCTGCGGCTCGTCATCGGCGCCGATCATCGCGGCCTGCTGCCGGCCACCGCCCTGCTCGGCGCCGCCCTGCTGCTCGGCGCCGACCTCGTCGCGCGCGTCGCCGTGGCCCCGGCCGAGCTGCCGATCGGCATCGTCACCACCGGCCTCGGCGCCCCGGTCTTCCTGGCGCTGCTGCTGCGCCGGCGGAGGTCCGAGCCGTGATCCGCGCCGACTCCCTCGCCGTCCGCATCGGCCGGGCCCTGCTGCTCGACGGCGTCGACCTCACCGTCGCCCCCGGCCGCTTCACCGCCGTGATCGGCCCGAACGGTGCCGGCAAGTCGACGCTGCTGCGCTGCCTCGCCGGCGAGATCGCGCCGGCATCCGGCCGGGTCACCCTCGACGGCACGCCGATCGCCGGCTGGGACCTGGTCGCCCTGGCCCGCCGCCGGGCGGTGCTGCCGCAGCAGGTGACGCTGGACTTCCCGCTGACGGTCCGCGAGGTGGTGACCCTCGGGCGCGGTCCGCATCGCGGCGTCGCCGATGCCGCCGCCGACCGCCGGGCCGTCGACGCGGCCCTGGACGCCGCCGATGTCGCGTTCCTGGCCGACCGCTCCTATCCCAGCCTGTCCGGCGGCGAGCAGCAGCGCGTCCAGTTCGCCCGGGCGCTCGCCCAGCTCGGCGGGGCCGCCGCCGCCGCGGCGCCGACCTATCTGCTGCTGGACGAGCCGACCGCCAGCCTCGACCTGGCGCATCAATCCGCGGTGCTGCGCGTGGCCCGCGGCCTGGCCGATGCCGGCACCGGCGTGCTGGCGATCCTGCACGACCTCAACCAGGCCGCCCGCTTCGCCGACGAGATCGTGCTGCTGCGCCGCGGCCGCGTCTTCGCCGCCGGCCCGCCGGCCGGGGTGCTCACCGCCGCGACCGTGGAGGCCGTGTTCGGCTGCCCGGTCGAGATTGTTTCCCACCCGAAATCCGACAGGCCCTTCCTTGTTCCGCTCTGAGGACGCAATGACCAGCCGACGCCAATCAGTGTCCGCGCTTTCCGCTCTGCTTCTCGCCCTTTCGGCGGCGCCGGCCCTGGCCGCCAACGCGGCCCCCGCCGAGACCGCGGGCGGCGTCAGCCTGGAGCTCAACACGCTCGAGCCGCGCGGCCAGAACTGCGCCGTGAACATGGTGTTCGGCACGGGCGACGACGCCTACCAGTCGTTCAAGCTCGATCTCGTCTTCTTCGGCACCGACGGCGCCATCCGCAAGCGCCTGGCGGTCGATGCGGCGCCGCTCCGCGCCCGCAAGACCAGCGTCAAGGCCTTCGAGGTCTCGGGCCTGGCCTGCGACGCGATCGGCTCGGTCCTGGTCAACGACGTGCTCGACTGCCGCACCGAGGCCGGCGCGGTGGCCGACTGCATCGACCGGGTCGAGACCAAGTCTCGCCTGCCCGTCGCCCTGATGCGCTGAGGAGGCCACCGATGTCGCACGATCTCTCGATCCTCACCCTGGTGCAGCAGGCGGACGTCATCGTCCAGAGCGTGCTGGCGCTGCTGGTTCTGGCCTCGATCGGCTGCTGGGGCATCGTCCTCGACAAGCTGTTCACCATCGGCCGGCTGCGCCGCGCCGCGGCCGCCATGCGCCGCCGCGTGGACACCGAGCATGAGGTCGACCTGATTCCGGCCGACCCGGCCAAGCCGATCGTCGAGGCCGGCCTGGCCCAGTGGCGCGCCGTCGACCCCGAGGAGAGCCGGGCCGAGTGCCGCGACCGGATCGAGCGGGCGATGCGCCGCGCCGCCGGCGAGGTGGTGCGCCGGCGCGAGCTGGGTCTGCCCTTCCTGGCCACCATCGGCTCGGCCGCGCCCTTCGTCGGCCTGTTCGGCACGGTCTGGGGCATCATGAACAGCTTCACCTCGATCGCCAGCTCGCAGGACACCAGCCTGGCGGTGGTGGCCCCCGGCATCGCCGAGGCGCTGTTCGCAACCGCGATCGGCCTCGTCGCCGCGATCCCGGCGGTGATGGCCTACAACAAGTTCTCGACCGATCTGCGCCGGATCAACCAGACCTTCATCACCGCCATCGGCCAGATGGCCGAGCACCTGTCCGGCACGCGGCGCGCCGCCGCCGCCCGGCGCGAGGCCGCCGAGTAATGGCCGGCGCCCTGCTCGATTCCGGCGACGGCGACGATTACGCGCCGCTGGCCGAGATCAACGTCACGCCGCTGGTCGACGTGATGCTGGTGCTGCTGATCATCTTCATGGTGGCGGCGCCGCTGATGATGGTCGGCGTGCCGGTCGACCTGCCGAAGACCAGCGCGGCCAAGATCGGCCAGCCGCAGAAGCCGGTGATCCTGACCGTCGACAAGGCCGGGACCTGGTCGATCGACAACGGCCAGGTGCTGACGCCGGAGACGGCGCCCACGGCGCTGCAGGCGGCCTATCAGGCCAATCCCGAGGCGGTGGTCTATGTCCGCGGCGATCGCGAGGTGCCTTACGGCAAGGTGATGGAGGCGATGGGCGTGGTCGGCCAGGCCGGTTTCGCCAAGGTGTCGCTGATCGCCCAGGGGGCGCCGACCCAGCCGGCCGCCGCCGGTGCTCCTGCCGCAGCCGGGGCCGGCGCCGCGCCGACCGCGCCATGACCCGCCTGCGCCTGTCGGGACGCGGCATCGCCTATGCCGCGTCCGCTCTGATTCACGGGGGTGTGGTCTGGGCGCTTCTGCCCAGCCTGACCGGGTCGGCGGCGCCGACGCCGGCCGAGACCCCGATGGCGATCGAGATGGCCGGCTTCGGCGGCCCGGCGGAGGCGGTGGACACGGCGGAACCGGTCGAGACCGCGCAGCCGGAGACGGTCGAGCCGACCGAGGCGGTGCCCGTCGAGACTGCACAGGCCGAGCCGGTCGAGACCGTCGCCGAGGAGGCGCCTCCGCCGGCCGAGACGCCGGTGACCGAGACGACGGAGATCGAGCCGCCGGAACCGGCGCCGGAGACCCCGCCGCCGGAGGTGGTGACCACGACCGGCCAGACCGAGGCCGTGGTCGCCGCCGTGCCGGAGACCGTCCAGGCGGAGGAGCCGGAGATCGTGCCGCCGCCGCCGACCAGGCCGAAGCCGCCGGCCGAACGGCGGCCGCGGCGCGAACAGCCGCGCCGGACGGAGCAGCCGGCGGAGACCCCGCCCGCGGCCTCGCAGCAGGCGGCGCTTCCCGCCAAACCATCCCCTCCGCCGCCGCCGGCCTCGGCCGGTGGGGGCGCCCGCTCGGCCGACTACGCCGCCATGTTGCGCGGGCATCTCACCCAGCGGATCAGGCGGATGGCATCGATGGTCCGGGAAACGGCCTTGGTCACCGTCACCGTGACGATCGAGCTCGACGGGACCATCAGCTCGGCGGAGATCTCCCGGTCGTCCGGCTCCGCCTCGGTCGATCGCGAGATCCTTCGGCGGGTCAACAGCGCCTCCCCCGTGCCGCCCCCGCCGTCCCGCATCTCGAGTCAGCCGATTCCTTTCCAGATCGATCCAAGCTGACCCGCATCAGCCCCGCGCCGGCGCCACGAAGTTGTGGCGGCCGTCGCAGAGGGGCTGCCGGCCGCTGCGCTTGCAGGTGCAGAAGAAATAGGTCTTGGCCCGGGGCGCCACGAAGGCGACAGGGCCGATGCCGCAGCCTTCATGCGATCCGTCGCAGAAGGGCTGGGCGGCGCTGCGGCCGCAGGCGCACCAGCGCACCGCCTGGCCCTCCGCCAGCTCGACCGGGATCGGCGCGTCGCCGGCGCAGACCGGTTCGGCCGTCATGCCAGCTCCGGATGCCGCGTCAGCAGCCGCTCCGCCTCCGCCAGATCCTCCGGCGTGTTGCCGTTGAGGAAGGGATCGACCGGGTCGCAGCCGAACTCGACCGTCGCGGTCGGGTGGCGCGCCATCCAGCGCCCGACCTTGCGGATGTCCTCCTCGACCAGGGCCCGCCGCAGGTCGCCGCGCAGCGCCACCGGCCACAGCGCCACCACCGGATGGGTCCGGCCGCCCGAGGCGGCGACCGCGATCCCGCGGTCGGGCCGCACCGCTGCCAGCCGCGACACCAGGTCGCGTGGAAGAAACGGCGCGTCGCAGGGAAAGCTGGCCACGAGCTTGATCTCCGGCCGGGCCATAGCGGCCCACTCCAGCGCCGCCAGGATGCCGGCCAGCGGCCCCGGCGTGCCGGGCACATCGTCCGGCACGACCGGCAGGCTCCAGCGGGCGAAGCGTGACGGGTCGCCATTGGCGTTGAGACAAAGCGCCGCCACCTGCGGCGCCGCCCGGGTGATCACCCGGTCGAGCAGCGTGACGCCGGCCAGCGGCCGCAGCGCCTTGTCGCCGCCGCCCATGCGCCGGGCCAAGCCGCCGGCCAGGATCACCCCGAGCACCGGCGGGCTCATGCCGCGACGAGCAGATAGACGGCCAGAGCCAGCACCACGAGGACAAAGACAAGGATCGGGACGGCACCGCTCGGCCGCTCGACGATGCGGCTCACGGCCGGACCGCCGGACCGCTGCACGGTGACCGGGCTGTCGCGCATGCGCTGGACCACGCTGCCGGAAGCCGCCGGACGCTCGACGAGGGAAGAAGCTGCCGTTTGCTGCGCGGCGGGCTTCGCCTTGGCGTCCGCGCGCCGCGCCGCGACCTGCCGCAGCACCGTCGTGATCGCCGCCGCGGCGTCGCCGGCCGTTGCCGGCTGCTGCGACCGGGCACGCATCAGCGCCAGCCCGACGAGCGCCAGCACCGCACCGATGCCGCCGGCGAGAATCTGGTCGCCCCAGATCGCCAGCGGATGGTCCAGCACCGCCCGATCCTGCCGCTCGGGGTCGATCAGGATGGCGACCCGGTTGCCTGGCTGCGGCGCTGTCGCCAAGCCGGTGTCGACGGCGGCATAGACGGCGCGCAGCGTGCCCAGACGCACCACCGTCTGCGCCGCGGCCAGCGCCGGCGTCGAGCGGTCCCCGGCGCCGGGCGGCAGCACCAGCCCCTGCACCTCCACCGCGTCCTCGCGCCATTGCTCGCGGTCCCAGGCCGCCTCGCCGGCGCTGAACACGCGGAACGCGCCGATCACCAGCAGCAGCACGCCCAACAGTCTGCGGATCATCGGTCCCTGCTGTCTTCTCACATCGCGGAAAAGCATACGCGTTCGGCGAAGGGTGGCCTATCGCGTTCGCCGGGGGAGCGTCCTATATTGTCGTATATGACGCTCCAGACGCCGATGCCCAGGATCGACCCGTCGCCCTCCTCCAGCGCCCCACTGGTGGATCCGTTCGGCCGCGCCATCCGCTATCTCCGGGTGTCGGTGACCGATCGCTGCGACTTCCGCTGCGTCTACTGCATGGCGGAGGAGATGACCTTCCTGCCGAAGGCGGAGCTGCTGACGCTGGAGGAGCTGGACCGGCTGTGCAGCACCTTCATCCGCTATGGCGTCGGCAAGCTGCGCCTGACCGGCGGCGAGCCCCTGGTCCGGCGCGACGTGATGACGCTGATCCGCAGCCTGTCGCGGCACCTCGGCACCGGCGCGCTGGAGGAGCTGACGCTGACGACCAACGGCAGCCAGCTCGCCCGCCACGCCGAGGACCTGGCCGCCTGCGGCGTCCGCCGGATCAATGTCAGCCTCGACACGCTGGACCCGGCCAAGTTCCTCGCCATCACCCGCTGGGGCAAGTTCGAGAAGGTGATGGAGGGCATCGCCGCGGCCAAGGCCGCCGGCATCCGGATCAAGATCAACGCGGTGGCGCTGAAGGGCGTCAACGACGACGAGTTCGACACGCTGATCCGCTGGTGCGGCGAGAACGGCCACGACCTGACGCTGATCGAGGTGATGCCGATGGGCGACATCGGCGGCGAGGCCCGGCTGGACCAGTACCTGCCGCTGTCACAGGTGCGGGCCGACCTCGCCCGGCGCTGGACGCTGACCGAGACCGACTACCGAACCGGCGGGCCGGCGCGCTATGTCCGGGTGGAGGAGACGGGCGGACGGCTCGGCTTCATCACCCCGCTGACCCATAATTTCTGCGAGAGCTGCAACCGGGTGCGGCTGACCTGCACCGGCACCCTCTATATGTGCCTCGGCCAGGACGACGCCGCCGATCTGCGGGCGCCGCTGCGCACCGATCCGACCGACGCGGCGCTGGAGGCCGCGATCCGCGAGGCCATCCTGCGCAAGCCGAAGGGGCACGACTTCTTCATCGACCGCCGCCACACGCAGCCCGCAGTGGCACGGCACATGAGCGTGACCGGCGGTTAGTTCCGCCGGTCACAGCGTCAGCATCAGGATGGTCCCCGACAGCGCCGTGCCGGCGGTCACCATGGCGAAATGCAGGCCACACCGGGACAGCAGCACGGCGATCGTCGCGAACACTCCCATCAAAGCCGGAATCATCATCCCCACCCCCTCTGCGGCTTTCCTCCGTTGATGACCCGGCCACTCTCCCCCATCCACCGTGAAACGACCGTGAACGGCCGATTCACAATGTCTCACGGCCGGGGTGGACCGCGGCTCCGCTTCGGCTACAGTCACCGGCCATGACACTCGCATCCCCCGATCCGGCCCCGCCGCGCATGGCGATTCTCGCCGCCGACACCGCCGAGGCCCTGGCGGCCCAGGCGCGGCTCGTCGCCCGCTGGGGCCAGCATCCGCCGGAATCGGCGGATGTGATCGTCGCGCTGGGCGGCGACGGCTTCCTGCTGGAGACGCTGCATCGCTGCGTCGATCGGCGCCGGCCGATCTACGGCATGAATTGCGGCTCGGTCGGCTTCCTGCTGAACGACTTCCAGGAGGAGGATCTGGCCAGCCGGGTGGCGGCGGCGCGCACCGTGATCCTACACCCGCTGCGGATGCGGGCGACCACGGCCGACGGCACGGTGCACGAGGCGCTCGGCATCAACGACGTGTCGGTGCTGCGCCAGACCCGGCAGGCGGCGAAGCTGCAGATCACCGTCGACGGCGTGGTGCGGATGCCGGAGCTGATCTGCGACGGCGCCATCGTTTCGACGCCCGCCGGCAGCACCGCCTACAACCTGTCGGCGCATGGCCCGATCATCCCGCTCGGCGCCGGCATCCTGGCGCTGACCCCGATCAGCGCGTTCCGGCCACGGCGCTGGCGCGGCGCCCTGCTGCCGCACCGGGCGAAGATCATCCTCGACATCCTGGAGGTGGCGAAGCGCCCGGTCAGCGCCGTCGCCGATTCGACCGAGGTGCGCGACGTCATGCGGGTCGAGATCGCCGAGGACCGGTCGGTGTCGCTGCACCTGCTGTTCGACCCCGGCAAGACGCTGGAGGAGCGGATCCTGAAGGAGCAGTTCGAGCCCTGATCCGCGCGCAACCCGCCTCGGGTCGCCCTCCCCGCTGCCGCCTCGCTGCGATTCCGCCACAAAGTTCCGGCGAAATAATCCGGCCGGCCCTGTGGCCGCTATGGCACACTGCGGCCGCGCCAAGAGGAGCGGAATTCCATCATGTCGGTCTCGCCCTTTGCGATCATCGTCCTGGCCATCCTGGTCCTGGCGATCCTCGTCATCTTCATGGGCGTCAAGTCGGTGCCCCAGGGCCGCGAATGGACGGTGGAGCGGTTCGGCCGCTACACCCGCACCCTGCGCCCCGGCCTGAACCTGATCGTCCCGTTCGTCGACCAGATCGGCGCCAAGCTGTCGATGATGGAGACCGTGCTGGAGGTGCCGCAGCAGGAGGTCATCACCAAGGACAACGCCATGGTGACGGTCGACGGCGTGATCTTCTACCAGGTGCTGGATGCCGCCAAGGCGGCCTACGAGGTCGGCAATCTCGAATCGGCGATCATCAACCTGACCATGACCAACATCCGCACGGTGATGGGCTCGATGGACCTGGACGAGCTGCTGTCCAACCGCGACCAGATCAACGTCAAGCTGATGAAGGTGGTCGACGACGCCACCGAGCCCTGGGGGGTCAAGGTCACCCGCATCGAGATCCGCGACATCACTCCGCCGCGCGACCTGGTCGAAAGCATGGGCCGGCAGATGAAGGCCGAGCGCGACCGCCGCGCCACCATCCTCGAGGCCGAGGGCACCCGGCAGGCGCAGATCCTGCGCGCCGAGGGCCTGAAGCAGGCGGCGATCCTGGAGGCCGAGGGCCGGCGCGAGGCCGCCTTCCGCGACGCCGAGGCGCGCGAGCGTTCGGCCGAGGCCGAGGCCAAGGCGACCACCGCGGTCAGCGAGGCGATCGCCGCCGGCAGTGTCCAGGCGATCAACTATTTCGTCGCCACCAAATACGTCGATTCGCTGAAGGCGATCGCCAGCGCGCCGAACCAGAAGGTGCTGTTCATGCCGATCGAGGCGTCGAGCGTGATCGGCGCCATCGGCGGCATCGCCGAGATCGCGCGCGAGGCCTTCGGCCCCTCCGGCTCCCGAGCTGACGGCGCCCCGCCGCCGGCATCCCCGCCCCGCCGCCCGCCCGCCGGGTCTGCCGCAGCGGCGCCCGAAGGCGGGCCGTGGGGACCGAAGGCATGATCGTCCAGGGCCCGGAATTCTGGTGGTGGTGGATCGCCGGCGTAGTGGTGCTGATTCTCGAGGTGATGGTGCCCGCCACCTTCTTCCTCTGGCTCGCCATCTCCGCCGGCGTGGTCGGCCTGCTGTCCTGGCTGTTCCCG
This sequence comes from Inquilinus sp. NPDC058860, assembly GCF_042743185.1. Lineage (NCBI taxonomy): Bacteria > Pseudomonadati > Pseudomonadota > Alphaproteobacteria > Rhodospirillales > Rhodospirillaceae > Inquilinus > Inquilinus sp. NPDC058860. Next base: position 27,032 of record NZ_JBHYMS010000063.1, read on the forward strand.
ATCGGCTGGGAGTTTCAGGTGCTGATCTTCGCCGTGCTGTCGGTGGTCAGCGTCGTCGCCTGGCGCGCCTGGCTGAAGCCGCAGACCGAGGCCAGCGACCAGCCGACGCTGAACCGCCGCGGAGAGCAGTATGTCGGCCGCATCGTGACGCTGACCGAGCCGATCGCCAACGGCGTCGGCCGCATCCGGATCGCGGACGCGACCTGGGGCGTGGAAGGCCCGGACCTGCCCGCCGGCACCCGCATCCGCATCGCCGCGGTGGTCGGCACGCGGTTCCGGGTCGAGCAGGATTTCGGATAGCCGTCGGCCTCCCCCATCCGGCGCAGGATCGGGGCCGGAGGGCTGCTCCAACGACGGACCGGTCGACCGACTGAGGATCTGGTATTCGCGGAAAGATCTGCGAGACTGCCGGATGGGAGCCCCGTCCCACAGGCGGACAACAGCCGGGGCGGGCCCGCGGGATGGACGGAGGGTCGACCATGCCTCGGAACCAGGACGATTCCGCATCGCCGCTCGCCCGGCTCGAGCGCGACCTGCAGGAACATGCCATCCGCCAGGTCCGCCTCGGCTGGGGCGACCAGCACGGCATCGTCCGCAGCAAGACCCTGACGACGCGGGAATTCCTCGACTGCGTCGACAGCGGCAAGGACTTCCCGAGCCTCACCATCTTCGACACGACCAACCACCCGATCCTCTACCCGTTCGCCGCCGGCAACCATCTGGACCTGCCGGGGATATCGGGGCTGCCGGATGTCGTGCTGATGCCGGATCCGTCGACCTGCCGCAGGCTGCCCTGGCTGGACGGCACCGCCTGGGTTCTCGGCGACATGCATCTGCAGGACGGCGAGCCCGACCCCCTGTGCACCCGCCAGTTCCTCAAGCGCCAGATCGCCCGGCTGAACCAGGCCGGCTTCGAGCCGATCATCGGCCTGGAGGTCGAGTTCCACGTCTTCAGGCTGGCCGACGCCCGTCTCAGCCCGGAAGAGTCCGGCAATCCGCCCGCTCCTCCCGCGGTCGCGAATCTCGCACATGGCTACCAGTACATGTCCGAGAACCGCACCGACGAGCTGGAGGACGTGCTGGCGGCGATCCGGTCCGCCATGCTCGACATGGGGCTTCCGCTCGCCGGCCTCGACGCGGAATGGGGGCCCGGGCAATGCGAGATCACCTTCCAGCCGATGCCGGCGCTCGCCGCCGCGGATGCCATGCTGCTGCTGCGGGGCGCGGTCAAGCAGCTCTGCCGCCGCCGTGGCTGCCACGCCACCTTCATGACCCTTCCGAAGATCCCGAACGCGCTGGCGAGCGGATGGCACCTGCACCAGTCGCTCCAGGATCTCCGGACCGGCTCCAACGCCTTCGTCGGCGACGGCAGCGGTCCGGGCCCGCTGTCCGGCGTCGGCATGCGCTATCTCGCCGGGCTGCTGGCGCATGCCGCCGGGACCGCGCTCATGACCACGCCGACGATCAACGGATACAAGCGCTACCGGCCGGACAGCCTGGCGCCGTGCCACGCCAACTGGGGGCATGAGAACCGCGGCACCATGCTGCGCATCGTGGGGGCGCGACAGAGCGGCCAGATCCACATCGAGAACCGCGTCGGCGAGCCCTGCGCCAACCCCTATCTCTACATCGCCTCGCAGATCATCGCCGGGCTCGACGGCATCGAACGCGGGCTCGACGCCGGACCGCCGGCGAGCGCGGGCTACCAGGGCGGGCAGCCGCGCCTGCCGCGCAGCCTGATGGAGGCGATCGACGCGTTCCGGCAGGACGAGATCCTGCAGGCCGCGCTGGGCCGGCATCTCGGCACCTATCTCGCCGCCCTCAAGGAGTTCGAGGTCGGCCGCTTCCTGGCGAGCGTCACCGACTGGGAGCACCAGGAGTATTTCGAGATCTACTGAAGTCCGGGCCGCCCGGCTTGGACGCCGCCGGTGTCGATCGCCCAGGGCGGCAGCGAGCCGCATCGCCGGGGCGGGCCAACGAAGGTGCACCGGACCGATGAGAGTTGCCCGAACGCCCGGACGGCATCAATGCCGATCTCAGCCCGCCCGTCCGTCGGCCTTCATACTCCTCTGAGCGCCTCGTCGATCGCGGCGATCTGCGGCAGGCCGCCGGGGATCAGGTGGATCAGGGCGTTGAAGGCGTGGATCATGCCGGGCGCCATCACATAGGTGACCGGCACCTTCGCCTCCTTCAGCATCCGGGCATAGACCCGCGCCTCGTCGCGCAGCGGGTCGCATTCCGCCGCGAGCACGAAGGTCTTCGGCAGCCGCGGCGGCACCGGGTGCAGGATCGGCGAGGCCAGCGGGTGGTCCGGCGCCTCGTCCGGCCCGAGATAGCATTGCCGGAACCATTCGAGATCGGTCCGGTCCAGGCCGTAGCCCTCGCCGTAATCCAGCACCGAATGCTGGCTCATGGTCAGGTCGAGCCAGGGGCACAGCAGATAGGTCAGCGCGATGCGCGGCCCGTTCTCGGTCGCCGCCAGCCGGCTGATCGCGGCGGCGAGGCCGGCGCCGGAACTGGTGCCGCCGACCATCAGCCGGCGCGGATCCCCGCCGAAGCCCGCGGCGTGATGCGCGGCCCAGAGCAGCGCGTCATAGGCGTCGTCGATCGCCGCGGGGAACGGGTGGTCGGGGCCGAGGCGGTAGCTGGCCGAGATCACCAGCGCCGGCGTGTTGGCGGCGATCCGCCGGGCTTCGTCCTCGCTCTCCTCGATGCCGCCGAGGACATAGCCCTCGCCATGGAAGTAGAGCGCGACCGGCAGCGGGCGCCCCCCCGCCCCCTTCGGCCGCAGGATGCGCAGCCGGCGGGGCCCGGCCCGACCCTCGATCTCATAGTCCTCGACGAGGTCCATCTCCGGCAGCGTCGGCATCCTTGACAGCTTCAGCTCGCTGAACACCGCCTTGGCCCGGTCCGCCCCGATATCGGCCCAGGACTGGATGCTCGTCTTCTCCCGCCACCGTTCCACCGCCTCCAGATACGCCTCGCAGTCGGGATGCAGGATCATCAAGAACTCCGGATCGACGGCCTACAAAGGTGCCAAACAGCCCCTCGGGTGCCCGGCCGAAACCCTCAGCGTGCGACCATCGTTCCGATGACGGGCGCCCAGAGCACGTCATCGATGTGGTCCGCCCCGGTCGCGAGCATCACCAGGCGGTCGAAGCCTAGCGCGATCCCGCTGCAGTCGGGAAGGCCGCCGCCGCGGTCCGGGTCGAGCGCCGCCAGGAAGTCCTCGTCGATCGGGTAGCGCACGCCGTAGAGCTGCTGCTTCAGGTCCATATCGGCCTCGAACCGCGCCTGCTGCGCGGCGGCATCGGTCAGCTCGCCGAAGGCGTTCGCCAGCTCGAGCCCGGCGACATAGAGCTCGAATCGCTCGGCGGTGCGCGGGTCGGCCGGGTTCGGCCGCGACAGCGCCGCCATCGACACCGGGTATTCCGTCAGCACGCAGGGGCTGCCGAGGCCGAGCCGGGGCTCGATCCGCTCCAGGAAGACGCGGAAGAACAGGTCGTCCCAGCGGTCGCCCTCGCGCGCCGGGATGCCGATCGCCGTGGTCGCCGCGTTCAGCAGGGCCAGGTTGGGATCAAGTGGGTCCGGCGCCGTCGCCAGCAGGTCGATGCCGGTGAATTCCAGGAACGCCTGCTGCACCGTCAGCACCCGCCATTCGGCGAAGGGGTCGCACGCCTGCCCGCGCCAGCTCAGCCGGTCGCGGCCCGCCGCCCGCGCCGCCGCCTGGAACAAGGCGCGGCAATCGTCGATCAGCACCCGGTACCCCTCGCCCGCCCGGTACCATTCGATCATGGTGAATTCCGGGTGATGGGTGGCGGAGCGCTCGGCGTTGCGGAACACATGGCTCAGCTGGAAGATCCGCTCCAGCCCGGCGGCGAGCAGCTTCTTCATCGCGAATTCGGGGCTGGTGTGCAGGTACAGCCGCTGCGCGTCGTCCGGATGCGGCCCGCGCAGCTCGGTCGAGAAGGCGACCAGATGCGGTTCCAGCCCCGGCGAGACCTGCAGCGCCGGGGTGTCGACCTCGAAGAAGCCGCGCTCGGCGAAGACCTGCCGGACGGCCGCCGTGATCCGCGCCCGCGCCTCCAGGAAAGGCCGCTTGCGGGCATAGACTCCGCTCTGCCACCAGCGGCCGCGCAGGCCCCGAATGCCCGGTCCCGTCGTCATGGTCGTGTCCGATCCAGTCATCCTGCTTCGATAGCAGGTCGCGCCGGCCGGCGCAGCCGACTCGACATTTGCCCTTGGCGGGACTTGCTGCTAGGGTCCGCGCCCATCGCGCCGCCCTGTCGTGCCGCCCCGGCGCGCCAGTGGGGCGCGAAACGCATTTATCTGCAGAAGATCCGCCATGAAGGTCAACGCCATCACGATCCGGCCGGGCAATGTCCTCGAATACGAGGGCAAGCTGATGCTGGTGACCAAGATCGAGATCATTCAGCCGGGCAAGGGCAACGCCATCATCCAGGTCGAGATGCGCGACGCCCGCACCGGCACCAAGACGCAGCAGCGGTTCCGCACCCAGGAGACGGTCGAGCGGGCCCGGCTGGACGAGCACGAGATGCAGTTCCTGTACCAGGAAGGCGATCACTTCACCTTCATGGACAATGAGAGCTTCGAGCAGACCCAGGTCCCGGTCGACGTGGTCGGCGAGCCAGCGCGCTTCCTGCAGGAAGGCATGGTCTGCACCGTGACGATGTATGAAGGCGCGCCGCTGTCGCTCGAGCTGCCGCAGACCGTCACCATGACGATCGCCGAGGCCGATCCGGTGGTGAAGGGGCAGACCGCCTCCTCCTCCTACAAGCCGGCGGTGCTGGAGAACGGCGTCCGCGTGATGGTGCCGCCGCACATCGCCTCGGGCACCCGGATCGTCATCAACACGGCCGACGGCACCTATCTCGAGCGCGCGAAGGACTGATCTCCTCTTATGGCCGGACGTTCCCCCCTCATCACCGTCATGATCCGCGCGGCCCAGAAGGCCGGGCGCGGCCTCGTCCGAGATTTCGGCGAGGTCGAGAACCTGCAGGTCAGCCGCAAGGGCCCCGCCGACTTCGTCTCGGCCGCGGACCTGAAGGCCGAGGAGACCCTGCGCCAGGAGCTGACGCGCGCCCGCCCGCGCTTCGGCTGGCTGATGGAAGAAGGCGGCGTGATCGAGGGCGAGGACAAGGACCGCCGCTGGGTCGTCGACCCGCTCGACGGCACCACCAACTTCCTGCACGGCATCCCGCATTTCGCGATCTCGATCGCGCTGGAGCAGGAAGGCGTGCCGGTGGCCGGGGTGATCTACAACCCGGTGAGCGACGAGCTGTACTGGGCCGAGAAGGGCGCCGGCGCCTTCCTCAACGACCGGCGCCTGCGCGTCTCCGCCCGCAAGAACCTGCCGGACGCGCTGATCGGCACCGGCATGCCGTTCATGGGCCGCGGCGACAGCATCGCCTATCAGCGCGAGCTGCAGATGATCATGCCGCATGTCGCCGGCATCCGCCGCATGGGTGCGGCGTCGCTCGACCTCGCCTATGTCGCCGCCGGCCGCTTCGACGGCTTCTGGGAGACCGGGCTGAACCCGTGGGACATCGCGGCCGGCATCGTCCTGGTGCAGGAGGCGGGCGGCTTCGTCACCGACATCGACGGCAAGGGCCCGGCCCTGACCGCCGACACGGCGGTCGCCGGCAACGCGCTGATCCACAAGACCCTGGCCATGGCGATCGCCAAGGCCCGCGCCCCGCGGGCACCAAAGGCCGCGGCCGCGTCCTAGCCCGCCTTTGTGACAAAGGCGATCCAACCCGCGCCGGATGGCGATTGTTTCGCCCTCCTCCGCTAGGCTATGGTCCGCCCCGTTGCATGCGGGTGTATGATCCATGGTCCGTAGCGTTGTGAGGTTCGGCTTGGCCCATCGTCAGCAGACCGGCCGGCGGGCATGGGCCCGCACGGCGGTCATGGTTCTTCCCGCCGCCCTGATCCTGGGCGCGGCCGCCGCCAGGGCGGAGGATCCGCTCGCCACCGGCGACCTGCCGCTCGACACCCGTATCCTGACCCGCGGCGAGACCGCTCCGCCGGCGCCGCTGCCGGTGCCGACCTCGGCCGGGCCGGTGACCGGCCCGATCCCGTTCGTGCAGCCCTCCCAGCCCGCCATCCCGTCCCTGCCCGGCCTGGTCGACGAGCCGGCGCCGGCCTATGACGCCGACGTGGTGGTCAAGGGCGCCGGCTTCGCCGACCCGAACGTCAAGGTCAAGGCCATGCCGGGGATGGCCCCCGGCGACATGGTCGGCCTGGTCGTCGGCGACGGCTTCCGCATCCGCTTCGCCCCCGGCGCCGAGGAGATCGGCACCGAGGCCGGCGACCTGCTGTCCGGCCTGGTCGAGAAGCTGGCCGCCGACGGTGGCAGCCAGATCGAGATCCGGGCCTTTGCCGGGGCGAAGCCGGACCCGGCCAACGCCCGCCGCATCTCGCTCAGCCGGGCGCTCAACATCCGGTCCTTCCTGATCGACCGCGGCGTCGACAGCAAGCGCATCGCCCTGCGCGCGCTGGGCAACACCTCGCCGCCGGACCAACCCGCGGATCGCGTCGACCTCCGGATCCAGTAGAAGGCCCTCCCGATGTCGATCACCGCCCTGGCAGCTCGCCCATCCTCGATGCGCCCGGCGATGTCCAGCCCGCGGCGGTATCTGGTCCGGATGACGGTCTTCGTCATCGTCGTCGCCATCGTCGCCGCCGTGCTGGCGCCCGGCGTGTCCACGGCCTTCATGGCCAATCCGGCGCTGAACGGCGTGATCCTGGGTGCCACGCTGTTCGGCATCGTGTTCTGCTTCCGGGCCGTGCTGAACCTCGAGCCCGACATCCGCTGGATCGAGGCCCATCTGGCGCAGCGCGTCCAGGGCGGCCGGATGGCACCGGTGCAGCCACGCCTCCTGGCCCCCATCGCGAGGGTGATCGCCGAGCAGCAGGGCGAGCTCAGCCTGTCGCCGCTGGCGCTGCGCTCGCTGCTCGACGCCATCGGCGCCCGGCTCAGCGAAAGCCGCGAGATCTCGCGCTACCTGATCGGCCTCCTGATCTTCCTCGGCCTGCTCGGCACCTTCTGGGGCCTGCTGGAAACGGTGCGCTCGGCCAGCGGCGTGATCGCCGGGCTCGACATGGAGGCGGCGGATCCCAGCGCCGCCTTCGCCACGCTGAAGCACGGGCTGGAGGCGCCGCTGATGGGCATGGGCACGGCCTTCAGCGCCTCGCTGTTCGGCCTCGCCGGCTCGCTGGCCCTGGGATTTCTCGAGCTGCAGGCGAGCCAGGCGCAGAACCGCTTCTACAACGAGCTCGAGGACTGGCTGTCGGCCAGCACCCGCCTCTCCGCCGGCCCGCAGCAGGGCGGCTATGAGATCGAGGCCGGTGAGCCGGTGTTCCCCGCCTATATCGAATCGGTGGTCGCGCAGACCGCGGAGAACCTCGACGCGCTGCGCCGCCTGACCGTGCAGGCGGAGGAGGAGCGCCGCGGCCAGGGCGGCGCGCTCGGCGCCGTCGCCACCCAGCTGGCGACGATCGACGACCATCTGCAGAACCAGCAGGCGTTGACCGCCAGGCTGGCCGAAGGGCAGCAGGCGACCGCCGCGGTGCTGGGCCGCCTGGCCACCGCGCTCGAATCCGACCGCTTCGGCATCGACGAGCCGACCCGGCAGCACATCCGCAGCCTGGACACCACCGTCCGGCGGATGATCGAGGAGATGTCGACCGGCCGGATCCAGCTGTCCGGCGAGATCCGCGGCGAGATCAAGCTTTTGGCCCGCACCATCGCCGCCCTGGCCGAAGGCACCGAGGGGCGCTGACAGGCGATGCCGATGCGCAGCCGGTACTCCCTCAACGAGCGGCGCCAGATCGATGTCTGGCCCGGCTGGGTCGATGCGCTGTCCTCCCTGCTGATGGTCGTCATCTTCCTGCTGATGGTGTTCCTGGCCTCGCAGTTCTACCTGTCGACCGTGGTCAGCGGCCGCGACGAGACCGTGGGCCGGCTGAACCGCCAGGTGTCCGAGCTGACCGACCGGCTGGCGCTGGAGCAGGACAGCGGCCGCGACCTGAAGACCCGCATCGACCGCCTGTCCGCCGACCTCGAGGGCAGCGCCCGCGAGCGGACCGACCTCGGCAACCGGCTCGCCGCCGTCCAGCAGGACCGCGACGCCGTCGACCGGCAGCTGCGCACCGCCCTGGCCCAGATCGAGACCCTGACCGGCGGCACAACCGACCGCGACGCCCAGCTCAAGGAGGCGGCGCGGGTGATCCAGGACAACCAGGCGACGATCGAGCGGCAGCGGCGCGAGCTGGCGCAGCTGCAGTCCGATCTGGCGACGCTGCGCACCGGGACCCAGGACCGCGACCTGACGGCAGGCCAACTCTCGACCGCGCTGGAGCAGAGCCGCAAGGAGGCCTCGGATCTCGGCGCCGAGCTCGACCGCACCCGGTCCGAGCGAGACCGCGCGCAACAGGACGCCAAGACCGGGCAGGACCGCGCCCAGGCGCTGGAGCAGCAGGTCGCAGCCTCGCAGAAGGACGTGCAGGACCTGACCGCCCGGGTGGCGCAGCTCGACGCCCGCATCGCCGAGCTCAGCGGCACGCTCGACCGCGCCACCGCGGCGCTGACGACCGAGAAGTCGACCAGCGAGAGCGAGCGCAGCCGCGGCGAGCAACTGGCGGCCGAGGCGGCGGCGCTGCGCCGGCAGCTCTCGGACATCGAGAGCACGCTGCGCGATTCGGAGAAGTCGGTCAGCGACAAGGATGTCGAGATCGCCAACCTGACCTCGCGCCTCAACCAGGCGCTGGTGCGCCGGGTCGACGAGCTCAGCCGCTCCCGCTCCGCCTTCTTCGGCCGGCTGCGCGACGTGCTCGGCGACCGGCCGGATGTCCGCGTGGTCGGCGACCGCTTCGTGTTCCAGTCCGAGGTGCTGTTCCCGGTCGGCTCGGCCGAGCTGCAGCCGGGCGGCGAGGAGCAGCTGGCCGCCTTCGCCGCGACGCTGAAGCGAATCGCGGCCCAGTTCCCGCCCGATGTCGACTGGCTGCTGCGCATCGACGGCCACACCGACCGGCAGCCGATCACGGGCGGTCCGTTCCCCACCAACTGGCAGCTCTCGACCGCCCGGGCGCTGTCGGTGCTGAACTTCCTGTCGAGCCAGGGCATCCCGCCGCAGCGGATGGCGGCCGCGGGATTCGGCGAGTGGCAGCCGCTCGACCCGGGCAACACGCCCGAGGCCTATCGCCGCAACCGGCGTATCGAGCTGCGGCTCGACCAGCGCGGCGACAGTGGCCCGGACACCGCCGCCGTGGCGCAATGAGCCGGCGGAAAAGCGTTGCGTCGGGTTTCGCACGCCCGTAATCATCCCGGACCCCGGGGCCCGGCCCCGGCAGGAATGAAGGGTGCAGAATGAAGAAGCTCCTGACCGGCGTCGCGGCGGTCGCCGTCGTGCTCGGATCCGTGCAGGCGGCGCAGGCCGCGTCGGTGCCCATCTGGATCGGCATCGGCTCGGCCGCGGTCCTTGCCGCCGGCATCCTCGGCGAGAATTCGGACATCGGCGACATCCGGGTCGGCAACGGCGCCACCGGCGCACCGCTGTCGCTGACCCTCGGGGCGGGCTACTACAACATCCTGAACGACAAGGGCGAGCCGGGCCACGAGGACCGCGACAAGGGCGGTGCCGGCATCGGCCGGGTGGAACTGCGCTTCAACCAGGAATTCCTGCGCATCCGGCCCTTCATCGGCATCGAGGGCAACACCGAATCCGCCACCTACATCTATGGCGGCGGCATGTTCGACGTCCGCTTCGGTGAGCACTTCATCCTGTCGCCGAACGCCGCGCTCGGCGCCTATTTCAACGGCGACGGCCGGGACATGGGCTCGACCCTCGAATTCCGGACCGGCATCGAAGCGGCCTGGGAATTCGACAACCGGATGCGGATCGGCGCCGCCTTCCACCACATCTCCAACGCCGGCATCGGCGACGTGAACCCGGGCGTCGAGACCCTGACGCTGAACCTCTCGATCCCGCTGAACTGAGCGGCGGCCAACGCCGCTCACAACTCCTAACGGGCGGTTCTTCCCCGCTCCTGCTTGGATGCCCGCAGCACGCCAAGCAGGAGCCCTCCGATGAAGCCCGCCCGCCTCGCCCTGTCCGGGGCCGCCCTCGCCTCCTCCGTCGTCGTCGCGGTCGCGCTGGCCGCGCCGGGCGGCGATGCCGGCAATGCCTCGCCGATCTACGGGGTCACCATCCCCGAGGGCTACCGGCAGTGGCCGTTCATCGCGCCGGCGCATGAGTCCGACCCGCTGAACGAGCTGCGCGTCGTGGTCGGCAACCCGACGGCGATCAAGGCGTATCAGGACGGCACCCTGCCCTTCCCCGACGGCACCATCCTGGTCAAGCTGGCTTGGAAGCATGTCCAGTCCAGCGAGTTCGAGCCCGCCTACGTCCCGGGAGCGGCCACGACGGTCCAGGTCATGGTCAAGGATTCGAAGCGCTATGCCGCCACCGGCGGCTGGGGCTTCGGCCGCTTCATCGACGGCAAGCCGGTCGACCAGGCCCAGCACGAGACCTGCTTCGCCTGCCACGAGGCCGGGGTGAAGGACCACGACTACGTCTTCACCCGCTTCGCTCCATAAGGATGGATTCGAGCCCATCCGCGGCGATGAAGGCGGCGACCGCCGCGATGTCCGGCGCGGCCGGGCGGTCGGCCTGCATCCGCGGCACCAGTCCGCGCACCGCCGCGTGGATCGCCGCCGTGCCCCGGCCGAGCGACGGTGCGCCCCGCAGGTCGACCGCCTGGGCCGCCACGATCAGCTCGATCGCCGCCAGCAGCCGCAGCCGCTCCACGATCCCGGCGGTCTTGTCGACGGTCGCTGTCGCCATGGTGGCGTAGTCCTCGACCCCGTCGGCAACCGGCAGCACCGCGACCGGCATCGGCGCCGCGAGATGGCCGATCTCGGCCAGCAGCGCCGCCGCGGTCTTCTGCGTCGGGCCGTAGCCGGCGCTGCCGTCCTGCACCGGGGCCAGGAAGCGCGGCAGGTCGCTGGAGGACGGCGACATCAGCTTGACGATCCGCGCCGCCGAGATCGCCGCCGCCCGCGCCAGCGCCCCGCCCAGCGCCTCGAAGGCCAGGGCCAGATGGGTCGGGTCGAAATTGGCGTTCGGCAGGGCGACGCCGTCCTCGGCGATCACCGCCGGGTTGTCTCCGGCTCCCGCCAGCTCCAGCTCGACCGAGGCTCGCGCCGCCTGCAGCGCGGCCAGGGCGGCGCCCAGCACCGAGGGCGCGCAGCGGAAGCTGAGCGGGTCCTGCAGCTTCCTCGCCGCGCCGGGCCGCACCAGGCCGCCGCCCTGCAGCAGCGCCAGGATCGACCGCGCCGCCTCCGCCTGCCCCGGCGCCGGCCGCAGCGCGGCGGCGCGCGGGTCGAGCGGGGCGACACCGGCGCGGAAGCCCTCGAAGGACAGCGCGGCTGCGGCCAGCATCGCCCGCAGCGCCTGCGCCGCATCCTCGACCACCAGGGCGCCGGCGCCGACCGAGGCGGCGTTGGCCGAGACCAGGGCCAGCCCGTCCTTCAGGCCGAATTCCGGCGGCGCGATGCCGGCGCGGGCCAGCGCCTCGGCGGCCGGCAGGATCTCGCCCTGGAATTCGGCCTCGCCCCGGCCCAGTAGCACCAGGGCGATGTGCGACAGCGGCGGCAGGTCGGCCTCGCCGACCGAGCCGGTCATCGGCACCACCGGATGGACGCCCTGGTTCAGCAGCGCCGCCAGCGCCTCGGCCACGGCACGCGATGCGCCGGACCGGCCGCAGCAGAGCCCGGCCAGCCGGGCGGCGATGATCGCCCGCACCTCGTCCGCCCGCGCCTCCCGCCCCACCCCGACGGCGCGGCCGGGCGGGATGCGGCGCTGCACCGCCGCGGCGTCCGGCGCGATCCTGGTGTCGACGGCGGCGCCCAGCCCGGTGCTGACGCCGTAGATCGCGGCCCCGGCAGCGGCGAGCGCCTCCAGCGCGCGATGCCCGGCCTCGATCCGCTGCAGGGCGGCCTCGTCGAGCGCCACGGCCGCGCCGTTCCGGGCGATGGCGAGGAGGTCGCGGGTGGAGAGCGGGCCGGCGCCGAGGCGGATGGTCATGGTCAGGCGAAGCGCAGCCGCTGGCCGATCTCCAGCCGCTTCGCCTTCTCCAGCATGGCGTGGCCGAGAGCGATGTCGCTGAGGCTGAGGCCGCGGTGCCACAGGAGGATGGTCTCGTCCTCGCGCTCGCGGCCCGGCTTCAGCCCGGCGACGACCTGGCCCAGCTCGGCATGCAGCGTCGCCTCGGACAGCTTGCCGGCCTCGACATGGGCGCGCAGCGACCCGAACTGGCCCGTGCGGCACTGGCCCCAGTCGTCGACCACCAGCTTGGCCATGATGTCGGTCAGCGACAGCTCGACCGCGCTCATCGTGCCGTAGGGCACCACCAGCGCGCCGGGCTCGATCCACTCGGTCCGCAGCAGCGGTTCGGGCTGCAGCAGGCGCGAGGCCTCGACCACGATGTCGGCGCCGCGCACCGCCGATTCCCAATCCGTCGTGGCGCGGACCGGCTTGCCGAGATCCTGGGTCAGCCGCTCGGCGAAGGCATCGCGGCTCTCCGGCCGGCGGGAATGAACGCGGATCTCGTCGAAATCGAACAGTCTGTCGAGCAGCCGGACGTTCCAATAGGCGGTGCCGCGGGCGCCGATATGGCCCAGCACCTTGCTGCCCTTGCGGGCCAGGTGCTTGGCGCCGATCGCGGTCACCGCCCCGGTGCGCATGTCGGTGATCGCGGTCGCGTCCAGGATCGCCCGCGGCATGCCGGTCGCCGGGTCGAACAGGGTCAGGATCGCCATCTCCGACGGCAGGCCGCGCTTGTAGTTGTCGACATAGTCGCCGACCACCTTGACCCCGGCGGCGTTGATCGGCGCGCCGATGGCGCCGCGCAGCACGTTGAAATGGCCGTGCACCTGCGGGTCGGGCTTGAGATGGACCCGCGGCTCGATCACGGTCTCGCCGCGGCCCTGCGCCGCCAGGCTGGTCTCGATCGCCTGCAGGATCTCGTCGTCGGTGATCGCCAGCGCCTCGATGTCGAGGCCGTTGAGATAGGTCACGTAGATCGGCTGCATGTGGGCTCCGAGGCACGGCTATCGGGAAGATGCTGAACCGCTTGGCTTTTTCACTTCCTGTCATTGCCGGGCTTGACCCGGCAATCCAGGGAATGTCGACGCCCTCTGGATGCCCGGGTCAAGCCCGGGCATGACAAATAAGGATGGGCAAGACAGTCTTAATACCTCCCGGGCCGCCCGTGGCCGACGTCGCCGATGCTCATGGCGAGGATGCGGCTGATCTCGGTCAGGTCGCGGCCCGATTCCGCCGACCAGCGGTTGAAGGCCTGCTGCATCGCCTTGAAGTCGCCCTTGCCACCGGGCGCCTTGGTCAGCACGCCCTCGCGGATCAGCGCCGCCACGACATCGCCGGTCGGGATGAAGGCCGGCTTGCCGATCGCCCGCAGGAAGCGCATGCCGGTGTCGCCGCCCAGGCGGTTGCCGCGCTTCTTCAGGATCTCGAGCAGGCCGACATAGTCCGAATCCGGCCAGCCCGCCAGGAATGCGGCGGCGCTGCCGTGTTCGGCCGCCAGGTCCAGCAGGAACCGGGCATTGGCGACGACCGACTGGATCTTGGCGCCGTGCCGGACGATGCGGCTGTCCTGCAGCAGCGCGTCGAACCGCTCCTCCGACAGCGCGGCGCAGCGGCGGGGATCGAAGCCGTCGAAGGCGGCCTCGAAGCCGTCCCACTTGGCGGCGATCACCTTGGAGGCGAAGCCGGCGTTGAAGACGCGCCGCGTCATCTCCGCCAGGATGCGGTCGTCCGGCGTGGCGGCGATCTCGGCGGGTGTCCGCGATTTCGTCTCGGCGAGCGCGCGTTCGAGCACGTCCATGCCGCCGCGGCGCTCCGCCGCCAGCGCGACGATCTTCCCGAAATCCCCCATGCCCGCCCTCCCTCGGTTCGACGCCGGCGGACAGGAGAGCCCCTCCATCCGCGCCGATCCAGAGGAAAATGGACAGACCGGTCCCCGCGGGACGCGGCCGCCGGCGGGTCACCCGGTGTCGGGTTTTTCCGGCTCCAGGCAGGCGTCGTCGAAGTCGATGCCGAGGGAGGCGCAGAGGCGTTTCGCCGCCCGGACCGGGGGCTCGGCGTCGATCAGCGCCTCGACGTCGGGCTCCTTGAGCCGAGCCTCCAGTCCGGCCTGGAGGGCGGGGACCCGGTC